>CALHHQ010000359.1 GCA_938030645.1 uncultured Rhizobiaceae group bacterium | reverse complement strand
GAAGCCATTGACGAACTAGACGCAAAAATATCAGGCGAAACACAACTCGAACTCTATCGCATTGTTCAAGACCGCGTTGTTTCACAATCCATCTGGTTTGCCCGCTATGCAGACTTCAGCAAAGGCATCGCACCAGTTGTCGCCGACTATAAAAAGGCTGTCGACGCCCTTATGCCCAAGCTGGAAAAAATTGTTCCTGATTTTCTGCGTGAACGTATGGATGCCGATTGCGAACGATACAAATCAGCCGGTGTTCCCGAAAAATTGGCGCGCACTTTAGCACGACTTCCAATTGCAGGGCTTATTCCAGACATCTTATGGTCTGCCAAAGCTTCAGGGAAAACGACTGATGCAGCGGCCAAGACCTTTTTCTCGATCACCGAGATATTCCGAATTGGGCGTATGGTACAGGCGGCCCAAGAAATTTCAGTCAATGACTACTACGACGGTTTGGCCCTGGACCGAGCTTTACAAAGCCTGCACCGTGCCCGCCGCGATATCGTGGTAGACGTGCTCAAAAGCAAGGCTCCAATCGATCAATGGATGACGGCCAACGAAAAATCTGTTTCCAGAACGCGTGATCAAATGAGTGGGATTGTCGAAACCGATAGAGTGAGCGTTTCGCGCCTAACGGTTGCAGCAAACATCTTGGCAGATTTAGCCAGAGAGTAATCACAAACGCCTACATCACCATTTACCGTGCGCATAGAACGCCTGCGCCCAAGACATTGAACGTGCGCATGTGTTCCATGCGCACGGGGCATTGCTACAAAGCACGTTCCACCCTATAAGCGCGCCAAGCACTGGATGCGGACGACCGCACCGGCCCCTTAATTTATTTTCAGGCTGAGACTCATGACCCTTCGCAACATCGCGATTATCGCGCACGTTGACCATGGCAAAACGACATTGATCGACGTTCTGCTGCAACAATCCGGCACCTACCGCGACAACCAGCAGGTTGATGAACGCGCAATGGACTCCAACGATCTTGAAAAAGAACGCGGCATCACCATTCTGGCCAAGGTGACGTCCATTCAATGGAAGGGCAACCGCATCAACATTGTGGACACGCCCGGTCACGCTGACTTTGGTGGCGAAGTGGAACGCATTCTCAACATGGTCGACGGTGTGATCATTCTAGTGGATGCCGCTGAAGGCCCGATGCCGCAAACCAAGTTCGTTTTAGCAAAAGCGCTGAAACTTGGTTTGAAGCCAATCGTTGCAATCAACAAAATCGACAAACCAGACGGTCGCCCAGATTGGGTGTTGGACGAAGTGTTCGATCTGTTTGGTATTTTGGAAGCCAATGAAGAGCAACTGGATTTCCACACGCTTTACGGTTCGGCCAAAGAAGGCTGGATGGCAACTGATGCCGAAGGTCCGAAAGAAGACATGGCGCCTCTGCTCGACCTCGTGATGGAACACGTTCCCGAACCTGCTGTCGAAGAAGGCGAGTTCCGCATGTTGGCCACAACTATCGAAGCCAACCCGTATCTGGGTCGTATCCTCACAGGCAAAATCACATCTGGTGCTGCTGTTCCAAACCAAGCCATTCATGCGCTTGATCAAGATGGCAATATTGTCGAGCAAGGCCGCATCACACAGGTGCTTTCGTTCGAAGGTCTTGACCGCAAACCAGTGACCGATGCCAAAGCTGGTGACATCGTCTCAATCGCTGGTCTCACCAAAGCAACTGTAGCCGATACCCTTGTTGCCCCAGGCATCAAAGAGCCAATCCCAGCACAACCAATCGATCCGCCGACACTGTCTATGACGTTCCGCGTCAATGATGGACCTTTGGCAGGTAAAGAAGGCGACAAAGTTCAAAGCCGCGTCATCCGTGACCGTTTGATGAAAGAAGCCGAAGGCAATGTGGCGCTGAAAGTGACACAGGTCGAAGGAACAGACGCTTATGAAGTGGCTGGTCGTGGTGAATTGCAACTCGCAATCGTGATCGAAACCATGCGCCGCGAAGGATTCGAACTCACCGTGGGTCGCCCCCGCGTGTTGATGGAAAAAGATGAGAACGGTGTCAAAATCGAACCCGTTGAAGAAGCTATCATTGACGTGGACGAAGAGTATTCAGGTGCAGTTGTTGAAAAACTCAGCCAGCGCCGCGCTGACTTGGTAGAGATGAAACCATCTGGTGGCGGACGCGTTCGTCTCGTCTTCCACGCACCAACTCGCGGCCTAATCGGGTATCTTTCCGAACTGATGACAGACACACGCGGCACCGCGATTTTCAACCGCACATTCTTGGAATATCAGCCATACCGTGGCGATATCGCTCAACGTCATACGGGTGCACTTATTTCCAATGGTGACGGTGCAGCGGTCGCATTTGCAATGTTCCACTTGGAAGACCGTGGTCCAATGATGATCCACCCTGGTGACAAAGTGTATCAAGGCATGATTGTCGGCGAACATGCCCGTGGCAACGACCTTGAAGTCAACGTGTTGAAAGGCAAACAACTCACCAACATGCGCTCTTCTGGTAAAGACGAGGCCGTTAAGATCACCACGCCATTGAACATGACGCTGGAAAAATCATTGGCTTACATCACCGATGATGAATTGGTGGAAGTCACGCCGCTCAACATCCGCATTCGCAAACGCATCCTCGATCCAATCGA
>CALHHQ010000358.1 GCA_938030645.1 uncultured Rhizobiaceae group bacterium | reverse complement strand
CCATTAAAAAGCGCAGCGTCAAAAGGAAAACCAAGCAGCGCTTGAAACGTAAAAAACTGGAGAAGAAGGTGCGCAAAGGTTTCTTTGCAAGACTTCGTGAGCGTCGTCTTGAGCGTGCTCAAGCGCTGGCTGCAAAGCAATCGGCGAAAAAGCGCATCAAGAAAACAAACCGCAAGTTGAAAAAGAAAACACGCGTTTCCAAGCGTGTGAAGAAGACAAAAAAGAAGAGCTGGTTCGCAAAACGCCGTGAGGCACGTTTGGCCCGCGCTGAAGAACGCAAGGCCGCCTTGAAGAAGCGCAACAAACGCAAACTCACGAAGCGTTCAAAGCGTAAAACGAAACGCGTTGCTAAAAAATCGAGCAAAAGAAAGAGCTTGTTCGGTAGACTTTTCAAACGCATTGCGCGCAAGAGAGCGGAAAGCGACCGCAGCTTTGGACTGCGCCTCTATGACGATCTGCTTAACCTTGAACAGGAAAACAAGGAACTGACAAAGCTTATGAACGTGATTGAACTGCCATTGGATCAGCGTCCAGAAGTTCAATCTTTGCTCAAAATCTTGCGTCCTTTGGCAAGCAAATAGAGTTCGACCGATCCATCACGGCTGGCCGGCGGCTTGACGTGATGGATCGATTCAAAATTCTTCTTCATAATATTGAGCAGCGTTTGCTCCGTTCCGCCTTGGAACGTTTTGGTGAGAAAATGACCCCCCGGTTTTAAAACCTGCAAAGCAAAATCCAGCGCGACTTCCACCAAAGCCATCGTACGCATATGGTCCGTGCGACGATGCCCTATTGTCGGTGCGGCCATATCTGACATAACAAGTTCCGGCGCACGTCCCCCCAATGCTTCCATCAGCATATCGGGCGCATCATCATCCAAGAAGTCTTTCATCAAAATGGTTGCTCCCGGCACCGGATCCATTTCCAAATAGTCGATACCAACCACGCGAATATCGTCAACGCTCGAACCTGTTTTGGCCACAGCCACCTGGCACCAACCACCCGGCGCCGCACCAAGGTCCACCACGATCTGGCCCGGTTTGAGCAGATTGAAGCGTTCGTCCATTTCCAGCAATTTATAAGCCGCGCGCGAAGCATATCCCTCCGCTTTTGCTTTCTGCACGTATGGATCATTCAGCTGTCGTTGCAACCAAAGGGTCGATGAGATTTTACGACCTCGCGCGGATTTAACTTTGGTGTGCATGTTTCGCAAATTCGGACTGCGGCCTGATCCCGGTCCGCCGGGCGTGCGCCGACCGCCTGTGGTTTTCTTTGCCATTTCGTCACTGCCCTTGTGGTTTAGGGTTGCGGTTTCTTGGGCGGTTAAACCTTCTCAACCAAGCGTTGTCCGCATTCATCATTTCAGTCAGCAGGCCCTCGCGCAAGCCGCGGTCTGCCACTCGCAAACGTTCGCAAGGCCAATAATTTTGAATGGCCACGAGTATGGCGCATCCGGCCAAAACCAAATCGGCTCTGTCTTGGCCGATACATGGATTTTGCACGCGCTCTTCAAAACTCATGTCGACAAGCGCATCAATCATTTCGGTCACTTGAGCCGACACCATCCAAGTGCCATCGACTTGTCGACGATCATATTTTGGCAGCTTCAAATGAATGCCGGCCAGTGTCGTTACTGTGCCAGACGTTCCCAACAGATGCACTTCGCCGTTTTGAGCCGCCTCAGCTAAAGCGTCTCGGCCCTCAAAGGTTTCCAGATGTTCACTCACCTCATCGACCATATTTTGGAACACTTCGCGGGTGACCATTTTACCACCGCCATGTTTTTCAGAAAGCGTTACAACGCCAAATGGCATAGAGGTCCACGAGACCATTGCTGGTCCAAGATCGTGCCGCTGGCGCTTGTTTAAATCCAAAAGCGCCAGTTCTGATGATCCGCCGCCAATGTCGAATAAAACAACACCTCGCGCTTTGCGGTCGACCAAGCTTGAACATCCGGCCACGGCCAAACGTGCTTCGGTTTCACGATTGATAATCTCCAACGATAGACCAGCTTCGGTTTCCACACGTTTGAGAAACTCTTCGCCGTTTGATGCGCGACGACAGGCTTCCGTCGCGATCAATCGAACAGCTTTGACTTTGCGACCGTTCAGTTTGTCAGCACAAGCTTTCAAAGCGCCCACAGCTCTGTCCATGGCGGCATCGCTCAATTTCCCCGTTGCGCCCAATCCTTCACCCAGTCGAACAATGCGTGAAAATGCATCCACCACGCGAAAGCGCCCTGGCTGTTGCGGGACAGCTACGAGCAAACGGCAGTTGTTGGTTCCTAAATCCAGCGCTGCATAGGCATCCAGTTGTTTTCGTGGCGACCGATGGCTTTGTTTGTTTGAGCCGACATCGTTTTGACGGTTGTAGTTTGGTCGTTTTGGCTTTGCATTCGGTGCGCGGCGATGCCTGTGCGTATCAGATTTTTGCGTGCCTTCTTGCGTCACACTTTCTTGCACTATCGGAGCATTTGAACCTGCACCCTGCGCAGCGCCATTCCGATTCTTCCGACGGTTGCGACGTCGACGTGATCGTTTGCTCTGGCTTTGAGGCGCCAAAGATGATTGAGGGCTTTCTTCTTTCGAGCCATCGGTTGTGGTTGGGTTTTCACGCGCAATGGAACCATCAGCGGTCTTGTCAGACCGGACGGAATTGGCTCCAACGGAACCGGGATTTTGGGCCTCGGTGTTGTGAACCTGATCCCGTTTGCTCTTTCGCCTTCGGTTTCTTCGGTTCTTTTTCCGCTTCTGCGATGGGTTTACACCCGTTGCAGCATCGGCAATTTCAACATCCGATCCAGGCCGCTTCTGGGAGGATTCCCCCTGCGAGTCTTCGGACAACGGACACTCCGCCTTTTTGCGGCTCACTTCTTGGCTAAGAAGGAGCCAGCGTCATGGGCGGCTCTTTGTTTCAAGTTGAGACAACCCTACCACTTTACGGATGAAGAACAAGCGATCAATTCGCAGGCTGTCGGAAATCTCTTCAACAGTAGAAAGTCGACCGTGATGATGCCCGTTTCACCGCAGATTAGAAAATTTCCAAGGGAGGAAGAATATCGCATTTTCAAAGTTGACTATAAAAGTCATATTAAATATCGATGGGTCAGACGCCGCTTATACGTCACAGCACAAACCGCTCTTCAATCATCAATCAGGGCAAAGAGGATGAAATGACAAACACGTTCAAGATGCTTTTTAGTTCAGCTGTTGTTGCAGCAACAGCGCTCTCGCCAACACTGGCCTTTGCCGATGGTGAAGTGAATATCTATTCTTATCGCCAAGCGGATCTTATAAAGCCAATCTTGGATGCTTTCACGGCTAAAACTGGCATCAAGACCAATGTTTTGTTTGCAAAAAAGGGTTTGGGTCAGCGCATTAAGGCTGAAGGCGTTAACTCTCCTGCCGACCTCCTTTTGACCGTTGATATTGGCCGTTTGGATGCCGCCAAAGCACTGGGCATCACGCAACCTGTCTCAAGTGACGCGATCAATGAAAATGTGCCCGCTCAATATCGCGATCCAGAAGGCCATTGGTTTGGTCTTACGACGCGCGCACGTATCATTTACGCGTCCAGAGAACGCGTTGCACAAGATGCAATCACTTATGAAGAGCTCGCAGACCCGAAATGGAAGGGCAAACTCTGCACCCGTTCGGGCCAACACGTTTACTCCATTGGCTTGATCGCTTCCATCGTCACACATGCTGGTGAAGCTGGCGCGCAGAAATGGCTCGAAGGCGTTAAGGCCAATTTGGCTCGCAAACCAAACGGCAATGACCGCGCACAGGTCAAAGGTATCTATTCAGGCGAATGCGACATTGCTTTGGGCAACACATATTACATGGGCAAAATGGAAACGAACACAAAAGACCCAGAGCAAAAAGAATGGGCCAAATCCGTCAAATTGCTTTTCCCAAATGCCGGTGATCGTGGAACCCACGTGAATTTATCAGGAATGGTGATGGCGAAAAATGCGCCGAATGCAGCCAATGCCAAAAAGCTGATGGAATTTCTGTCCAGCGACAAAGCGCAACAACTCTACGGAACTGCCAATTTTGAATATCCCGTGAAACCGGGCGTTGAAGCAGATGCGCGCACGTCTTCTTGGGGCACATTGAAAGCAGATGTGTTGCCACTGGCTGATATTGCAAAGAACCGCAAAACGGCTTCTGAACTGGTGGACAAAGTCGGCCTCGACGACGGGCCCGCTTCATAAATTCAACCATTGCAAAGTTACAAAGGCGTTGCGAATGCGGCGCCTTTTTTGTTTGTGCCGTTCTGCGTGTTTATTTGAACGCGTCTTAGGCATTCGCCTTCAGCGGAATGTGTTTCGACGCATCCAATTGTAGCAATATGTGGAGGTTGCGTTCATTGTTGGTGAGATCCGCCAAAGTGTAGCCGTCCAATACTTTGAAAAAAGCTCCAAGCGCTTCACCAAGTGCCTTGTTCAAACCGCAACTGCTCACCAGTGGACAAGCAGCTTCACCGTCTTGGAAACATTCGGCTAACTCAAAATTGTCTTCAGTCGCACGAACTATTTCACCCAAACCAATTTCGCTGGCGGGTCTTGCCAACCGTATGCCGCCGTTGCGACCGCGCACGCTTTCGACCAAGCCAGACTTCGTCAATGTCTGCAGAATTTTCATCAAGAACTGCTCTGACAGATCATAAAAGCTTGCAATCGCGCTCACGCGACTAAGTCCTTCATTGGAGTCGCAATACATCATCATGCGGATGGCATAATTTGTTTGTTTGGTCAGACGCATCTCAGCATCAACTCCAAGAAATGAACCTAAGAACTTCAAAGAGTATAGGTGTCACCGGTCTTAAATTCTAGTAAGAGTTACCTTCATCAGCGCGCGGTTGCGGCTTCACAGAAATAGACTGAGAGAAAAATGAAAAAGATTGTTTTAACAGGTGCTGCAGGTCGCCTTGGTTCCTATCTTCGCGAGCCACTGACCAAGATGGCAAACGAGTTGGTATCTTCCGACATCGTCGATGACATCGGCAAACTGTACGAAGGTGAGACCTATGTGAAGGCGGACCTTGCCAACCTTTCCGAAATCACGTCTCTGCTCGAAAGTGCTGATATGGTGGTTCATTTTGGTGCTATTGGCGATGAAGCGCCGTTTGAAGATATTCTCCAATCAAACATCATTGGTGCTTACACAGTTTGGGAGGCCGCTCGTGTGAACGGTTTGCGCCGCGTTGTTTATGCCAGCTCGATTCACGCTGTGGGTATGCATCCGCGCAACGAATACATCGGCACCGATGTGCCACATAAGCCCGACACATTCTATGGTTTGGCAAAGTGTTTTGCAGAAGATTTGGCTTCTCTTTATTGGGACAAATTCCAAATGGAATCGGTTTGCATGCGCATCTTGTCCTGCGCGCAAGTGACCAATGCCCGCGCACTGGGTTCTTGGTTGTCATATGATGATCTCATCCACATGGTGGAACAGTCCGTCAACACACCATTGACTGGTCACACAATTGTCTACGGTGTGTCCAACAACGACCGCGCACCAGTGGACAATTCAAATGCGACTTTCTTGGGATACCGCCCGAAAGATAATGCCGAGCAGTTTGCAGAGAAAATACTTGCAGAAGAGCCTCCGCAAGATGTGAATGACCCAACATTCCTGTATCAAGGCGGACCATTTGCGGCGGTTATGCCGGGCAATAGTGGCTTGGCGAACATGAATGTGATTAACGATAAAAAAGAGAACTAGCCTGTTGCGGCCAGCGTTTTAAGTTCTGGCAAGGGCTTCATGCCGATAACGACTATTCCCGCCTCAACTTCGTTTGGGGCGGGCGTTATCTCAAATCTCTGGCCCACAAGTTGAAGTGTCTTCAACACCCCATCTTCGTTTTGAACAAACCCTTTCGCGCGAACGATTTCTGGCACTTCCGCCAATTCTTCGGCCAGAGCTTTGACGTCGATTGAATTGTTCAGAGCAAAAAACTTAGTTTCAAATTGTGATGTGGAATGTGTGGAACGGTCAGCAGAAAAACCACCGTCATGTTCGAAAGACTGCAGCGCAATCTCGATTGGCACAACGCTGTTTTGTGTATGAATGATAGTTGCTGATTGGGTTTTCTCTTGAAGCCAATCGTTCAACGCAGCTTTTTTGTCATCGCTGATCAAATCGATCTTGTTGAGCAATATGATGTTGGCATCTTGCAATTGGCGCAGGATGGTATCTGCCATGTACTTGTCGTTGGCGCGTTCTTGAACGGTTTCGGCATCCGTCAAAACCAAAATACCGTCTAAACTGTAATCGTTCAGCAGTGAAACCGAGCCTGCAATTGCACCGGGCAATGCGACCCCACTGGATTCCAATATTATGTGATCGGGACGTGGCTCCATTTTGGCCATGTCCATCAAAGCCATCATCAGGTCATTGCCATAGCTGCAGCACACGCAACCACCGGTTAGGCTGATCACATCTCCATCGTCAGCCTCAATGAGATCTGCATCAATGGGCAGTTCGCCAAA
Source organism: uncultured Rhizobiaceae group bacterium (assembly GCA_938030645.1). Classification (GTDB taxonomy): domain Bacteria; phylum Pseudomonadota; class Alphaproteobacteria; order Rhizobiales; family Rhizobiaceae; genus Pseudahrensia. The sequence continues at coordinate 8,115 of CALHHQ010000358.1, read as the reverse complement.
CTCATTCACCAGAATGGCCAACCGCCGACCATCTGCATTGCGCAGCAAATGGTTCACCAGAGTTGTTTTTCCAGAACCGAGATAACCACCAATAACGGTGACCGGCATTGGCATCGCTTCTGTCATGTTTAAAGTTCAGAAGCGGGGAAAATGCGCCCGTCTTGAACCGTTCCCCAAACACGAACGTCTTTCAAATTTTCACCGCCGATCGATTCTGGGTCATCTTCAAGAATTGCAAAATCAGCGCGTTTGCCCGTTTCAATAGATCCCACTTCACCATCCAACTTCAGCGTATAAGCTGCTCCCAACGTGATCGCATATAGAGCTTCATCCACGTCTATTTTTTCCGTCTCGCCCTGGGTGCGGCCTGATGCAGTTAAACGGTTCACCGCGCACCAAGCGGTGAACAATGGGCCAAGCGGCGTGATGGGTGCATCGGAATGAATCGCCATGGGCACATCATTTTCCAACGCGGTTGCACAGGCATTCATGCGTTCGGCACGTTCGGGGCCAACAGTCAGATTGTAGTGCTCATCACCCCAATAGAAATGGTGGTTTGCAAACAAGTTCACACACATCCCCAATTTGCTCATGCGTCGGAATTGTGCGGTATCGGCCAACTGGCAATGTTGCAATGTGAAACGGTGATCGCGGGACGGATGTTTCAACAAGCCTTCTTCCATACAATCGAGCACAAGTTCTGTTGCCTCGTCCCCATTTGTATGAGTGTGGATATGAATGTTGTTCTCAAGGCTCGAATTGATGATCTGTTTCAAATGTTCTGGTGAAATGTACCACAGTCCATTTTCAGCACCATTGTAGTATCCGGGCCACCTCATGCGCGCGGAGAATCCTTGAATAGAACCGTCAACCACCACTTTGATCATGCCAAGACGCAAGCGATCAGATGTCTTCTTCTTCAGTTCCAAAACGTGGGCGATGAGTTCTTCTGGCGTAACACCATGATGAAAGCGCAACGGAACAATGCGTGTGGGAAAGTTTTCGCGAGCCGTGACGCGGCTCATCATGTCCACGGCTTCATCTGGCAAACGCGCCGCGAGGTCGGTTGCAGTCGTCACCCCAGAACGCACACAAAGCTTTGCAAAATCCACCAAACCCTGTTCGTCACATGCCAGCATATCCCGGTCGAAACCCACGTGAATGCCAACTGGTGTCATTACGTCTGGGCCTTTGAGTTCACCTGTTGGCAAGCCATCTTTGCCAAGCGGGACACCGGGGTTGTTCAATCCCGTTTTCATCAATCCAGCCATTTCCAAAGCTTTGGAATTCACGTTCAGAATATGGCCGGAGGCATGCATAATACCGACAGGTCGCGTGGTGGATACTTTGTCCAAATCTTCGCGGGTCACCCGTTCGTTGTTGAAATAGATGGGATCAAGAGACCAGCCCGGAAGCGGAGCGTCTGGATCTTCCATTGCAGCATCTGCTTCCCTTAAACGATCAAGAACCCCTTCAATACCATCTAGCCCCGACCAGACTTTGCCATTTGGGTCCATGCGGTCGAAATACCCCACATAAGTGTAACGCCACAGAGTGCCTTCCATGGCATGGCTGTGGCCTTCTACAAGACCTGGCATAATAACCTTTTCTGCAAAACGTTCGTCCAGCGTGTAGTCGCCCCACCCTTCGAGTTCCGCCAGACTTCCTGCACCGAGAATGCGACCATCACGCACAGCCACATGCGTTGCTTCCGGTCTCGCCGGATTCATGGTGATAATTTTCTTTGCGCTGTAGATGGTCGTCATACTAGTCACACCTTTTTTGGATTCTTCGTAAACTTGGTTCCACTCGATCTCTTAAATCAACTCATCAGATCGATCGTCTGTTTCGCCGTATCGTTTCAATGTTGCAGGCCGCGTGCCTTCGTAAACTCTATCTAGATTGGCCGCGATCTTCGCATTTTCACGTTCAAATAGGCAGTTGCCTGTGAGGTCTGAGGCAACAATAAAAGGGCCCATATTGTTGCATTTCAAAACCCACATGGCTTGCGCCAATCCGAGTTCTTCATTCCAGTGAACCGCTTCCACTTTTTCCACGCCGCGACCCAAAAGAGCGCCTGTGCCATAGCCGACCGTTGAGAGATAAATTGCACCGTTGGGAACGAAGAATTTTTTATAGTCTTTCGACGTCATCCCCCCTTTACCAACAATCAATTTGGCGCCGGTCTTGGCCATCCATTCAGGCAACCATTTTGCGAAGCGGAAGGAAGCAGTGGCTGTCACGGCACCTAAATCAAACGAGCCATCGGACTTAATGGCGGCAGCTGGCGAACAATGGAAATTGGCCGCACTTTGGGACGGCAATTCCATTGGGATATTGGCTTTGTCTTCCAACGCTCTCATGTAAACGCCTTCGCGCGCCGTGTACATTAAACCGTCGAGATAGACGATGTCACCCAAGCGCAATTCAGCAAGCGCTTCATCGGTTGGTGTGGTGGAAAGACGTATTTGGCGCGGTTTCATTCAGCCGCCTCCAACATGGGTTCCCACAAAACTGTTTCGCGGCGTTGATACGGGGTAAACCAATCCGGATCTGTTCTGTACTCCACGCGTCCATCCGCATAGAGTCTCGCCACTGCACGGCGTGACGAAAGGCAAAATGCGTGAACGCTCATTTGCATTCCACCTGTATGGCAATATCCCACTTCGATGTTGCAATCGATGACCATGTTTTTACCCACAAAACCCATGGCACCCATGCCGATAGAATTTCCAAGTTCTTTGAACTCAGCTTCCAACTCAGCGATGCGCGGGTCGGAATTCATATTGCCCACGGTGCGCAAACAAGCAGCGCGTTTGCCCAAAACCATGCATGTATCTTTGGAGCCACCTAACCCAATACCAATAATTGCGGGCTGACATGCCAAACCGCGTTTGCCGAAAGCCACCAATGAATCGAGATAAAACCGCTTGATGCCTTCAATACCATCGCTGGGGAAAAGCATTCGGTAGTCTGTGCCAAACAATCCGCCTTTATGGACAGTGATCAGGTCAATCCAATCTGCTTTGTCTTCGCCTGCAACAGCAGGTTCAAACCCATATTCAATTTCGGGTGCGCCAATGCCCACATTGTTGTCGTGGTCGGTGCGCCATAACGGGTGCACACGATTGGGGCGCAGTGGCACACCATTTGTAGCGTTTGCGGTTGCTTGGCGAAGAGCCGATTCCAATGCCACCGGTCCGCCTTCAACGGTCGCGTCATTGCCCATTTTCACATACCAGCGCGGGCATCCGGTATCTCCACACATGGCACGGCGGTCTTCTTTGGCAGCTTTATAATTGTCGAGCATAGCCTGCAAAACAAACGATGAAAGATCTCCATCCTCTGTGCTGGCCGCATCTTTCAGACCAGTTAGATAATCATCGGGAATTTCAATGGCAGCTTTGTCCATGAGCACTTCGGCTGTGGATTGTATGAGATCAATTGAGATCATTATGCAGTTCCCACCAATGTTTCGGGCTCATCGTCACCAAGCAGTGTCTCACCTGGCTTCACAATTGTGAACTCCACTTTTTGCTGTGTGATTTTTACGCCTTTGCCATCCTGCTCTGCAACTGTGTAGGTCGAAGTCTCCATCGCTCCTGCTTCGGGAAAATCTTCGCGGAAATGTGCGCCTCTGGAGTCTTCTCTTGCAAGAGCTGCCGCAGTGATGGTCTTTGAAATATCGGTCAAACTGCGCAGGTTCAGCCAATCATGCCACGTAAGGTTGAAAGCAAGATTGCCATCGTCGACACCCAATGTCATGAGTTCTTCATCAAGTGCATCAAGCGCTTTTGCGCCGCGTTTCAAACCCGTCGCCGTACGCATCACACCCACATCATCCCACATGGCATCTTGCAGTTGCGTGCGCAGCGGTTGAATTAAAGTTGGCCTGTTCGAGAGCGGATGAAGAGCGCGTGCCACTTCTGCATCCAGAACGGTTTCGTCAGGATCGCGCAACGCATTCATGGTCTGAATATCTTGCCCCATCACTTCCCCAGCAACACCGCCATAGACCGTGGAGTTCGCGACGCCATTGCCACCGAGGCGGTTTGACCCATGAGCGCCGCCCGCATCTTCGCCAGCCACATATAGGCCTTCCATTGCTGTGCGTGTATTTTCATCGACCACGACACCACCCATGAAATAATGGGCCGTTGGCACCACTTCGACTTTGCCTGCTGCCAAATCGAAACCGCTGTCCGCACATCGCTTCACCATGCCCGGAAATTTGGTGCGCACATTGTCTGGCCCCAAATGGCTCATGGAAATGTAAACGCCCCCATTGGGTGAAACATTGTTCTTACGCATTTCTGCATAAATACCACGGCTTACGACATCGCGTGTGGCGCGGTCGCCTTTATCGTCATAATCAAACATGAAACGATGTCCATGGCTGTTGTGCAATTCGCCACCTGCACCGCGCAGCCCTTCTTCCAAAACAGTGCCCGTCATGCGCGTATGATCGCCTGCCAACAAACCTGTTGGGTGAAACTGCACCATTTCCATATCACGCAATTGCAACCCTGCACGCAGCGCCATGGCCAAACCATCCATGGTCTTGTCACCAGAAGGCGTGTGATATTTGTACATTGTCGGACCACCGCCCGTGGCCATGAGAACGGCTTTGGCACGCACAAAACGGAAACCGCCAGTGCGCATATCGATGAACAAAACGCCAGAAAGTGACGCGCCATCTTTCGTGGGGATCAAACCGATGGCGCGGTGCTCTTGCAACTTGTCTATAGGCCGCGCAAGAACCTGTTCCATCAAACGATTGATGATTTCGATACCTGTCAGATCACCTTTGTGAACCGTGCGGTCAAAGGTCTGGCCCGCGAAAGCCTTTTGGTGGAGAGACCCATCGGAATTGCGATCAAAGAAACAGCCGACTTCATTTTCCAGTTCGTGGATACGCTCAACAGCAAGCTTGCACAGTTTCCAGGCCATATCTTGATTGGGCAGCCATTTGCCGCCGTTGATTGTGTCCATGAAATGCCGCTCAACAGTGTCACCGCGACCGAGTGAAACGTTGTAGCCGCCTTGCACCATGCGCGTGCAACCGGACTTTCCAATCAAGCCTTTCACGGCCAATGTGATTTTCGCATTAGGCGCAGTTTGTTGAGCGTGAAGCGCTGCAAACAATCCTGCCCCACCCGAGCCGAGAATGAGAATATCCGTATCGTGTCGCTCAATCTTCACAGCGACACCGCACTCAAAAAGAAACTGCAGGAGATCGCAAAGGCACCTGCCACCGCAGTTGCTGCAAATGTCTTTTGACGATCAGACCACGGCAACCATTCCATTGCCATGAGACGCAAGCCTCCCAACATGTGCGCAGCCAGTAAAAAGACCAAACCGAACTCAGTTATTTTGACCCAGATATTTTCTGTGAGCGCAAAGAAGTCATTGAGCGCAGCGGGGTCGGTGAGCGCAAGCGCGAGAACATAAAAGTGAATAGGCAGGAATAAAGCGAGTGCCACGCCCGACACACGATGCAACATAAACGCGAGCCAGAGCGGGTGGTTGCGGTGCGGCCTAATCATCCTAACACTCCAGACAATGTTACCGCATAAACAGCACGCAAGCCAAGCGAAAGCAGCAGAATGAAAATCAGCCAAGTCAGTGGCGTGAGAACTGACTTACTCAATCCAAATGTTTCAAAGGCAACAACCCGCACACCGATTGCTGCATGGGTAGCAACTGCCGCAACAAAAGCGCCGTAGAACAGCATCCACAAAACACTGCCTTGGGTCCGACCCAAAATTTCAGCCGCATCCAAACCGCCCTGGACGGCGTAAATCATGACGGCTAAGTGGCCCAAAACAAGTGGCGCCATGATGAGCGCTGTAAGGCGTTGAAGCATGTAGAGACGCGTTGTCAGCATTCAGCTTCGCCCCCAACCAAACCAATTGCGGGTTGTTTTTCTTTTTAATCCAGCAATTGAAGCACTTGGGTTCAAATCGTTGGGACAATATTTTGCACAGCCCCCTTGGGAGTGACAGTTGTGGCAACCGCCTGTTCCTGAAACAGCTTCTATCCGCTCTTCATAAGCACCATCACGAACGTCATTGACCAAGGACCATGCCCGATTGAGTGCGGCGGGTCCGAGATAATCTGCGTTGCCTGATACGGAATCACAGGCGGCATAGCAAACTGCGCAGTTGATGCATTCAATAGCAGTGCTGGCTGCCACACGCTCAGCGGTATCCGGGAGAATTGGTTCAATCGCATCGTGACGTGTTTTCGTTCCTTGGAACACGCCTTTCGCTTCAACCCACTTGTCAAAAAATGGCTCCATATCGGTTGCCAAATCTTTGACCACTGGCAGATTGCGCAAAGGTGCAATTTGCAAACTATTGGACTTGAGAACCTTTTTCACATGGGTGCGGCAGGTCCAGCGCGGTTCGCCATTCACCATCATGGCGCAAGATCCACACATGCCGACACGGCATGCAAAACGATAAGACAAGGTCGGGTCCGAATTGGCTTGTATCCAGGACACCACATCCAAGATTGTTTGGTTATCTTGCGCGGGCACTGCAAATTCTTGAAATGCGTTGGTCTCGCTGCGCCAAACGGAGACGCTCAATTCTTGCGACACAATCAAGCCTCCCAACTTGTTATCGCCGCTTAACAAGCGGTTTGCATGGTGCAAACAGTGGAGCATGGGAAGCAGAGGCGCAACCCAAATTTGCGGTTAGTTCATGTACCCCTACGGGGCCACAAGGAGTTCGAGCAGGTCTTTGAAATTGGTGTCGGCATCCCCCAAAGACAAAACTGTTTTTTCGATGTCGGTCACACGCTCTTCGGACAGTGTGGACCCAGCAAATGCGCGAAATTTTTGAATGATTTCTTTCTCACTCGGTTGAGGGTCAGGACCACCACTGGCTTCCACAAGCCCGCTCTCAAAAACCTGACCGCCCTTTAAAGTTATGTTCACTCTGGCCAAACGTCGTTCAGGATAGCCTTGTTCGCAGACGGGATCGATATGAACTTTCACGCGGCCCGTCATCGAGACCAAATCCGGATCTGAAAAACTACTTTCAATCACTTCATCAACGCCAACTTTTCCACGTACCAGGGCTGCAGCCACAGGCCAAGCCAATGAATATTGAGCGAGAGGAGAAGTGTTCGGAACTTCGTTGTTCAATTCGGCAGAATAAACAAACGTATATATGTCAATCTGATCGATGTCGTTTGGCGCAATGTCGTGCAGCGTGCGTAAATCTAGCGCGGCATCAATGGCAGCATGGGCCCAGCGGCAAATGGGATAAGGCTTGATGTATTGTTGTTCTGTCAGCCAGTTTTCACCCAAGTCTTTCCAAGCAAATTCGGCATCCTGAAATTCAACGGTTGCAGCGGGAGCACCGGTGAATCCTGCTTCTGCTATGAGTGCTGCATAAATACCAACAGGTGCCCCCCAACCTGTTCCATCATGCAGCATTGTCGGGTTCGCGATCTCACGCATCATTTGGCTGCGCGGGCTGTGGTATTCTGCAATGCCCAGTGCATCCCTAAAAATGGATTGGTTTGACTGGCGCAAGCGCACCCCGATGGCGGCGCATCCCAACGAATTCCACGCACCAGACGTATGATAGTCTTCCACAGTTCCATGCAACGCGGCAGCGGCCCGATAACCGACTTCATAGCCAATTACCATCGCAACAAGCGCCTCTTGCCCGGAAACGTTTTGAGCCTCAGCGAAAGCGCAAAGTGCGGGGAACAAAGCTGCACCAGCATGCCCCTTGGAAGGTTGCCATCCGTCATGGGCATCAAGATTGTCTATTTGTGTGGCTGCGGCAAAACCATAACCCACCAGCGAGACTTCCCGCCCATCAAACGGCAATCTCGCAATTGGAGCGCCGTGGCCTGCAGCAAAATTCTGCGCCGCAAAATCTCTGGCGATTATCGCAGCATCCAGTTTACGGGCGGCGGCTAAGACACCAATCAAATCCAATATGAGAAGCGCAGCCGTTCGGGAAACGCTTTTGGGGATGTCCTTGTATTCGACGGTTTGCACAAATTCAGTGACTTTAAGAAACGTTGTCGATGGAGATTTCAGCGTTTCGATTTTGGTCATTTGGCCCTCAATCTATCTCAGATCAAACCAAT
>CALHHQ010000357.1 GCA_938030645.1 uncultured Rhizobiaceae group bacterium | reverse complement strand
AAAATAACACCGCCTGTTGGGCACCTCACATTTGCGATCATCGCGTTTCTATTTCTATGGCCCTCATTGGAAACCATGAACAATTTTTCATGGAACTGGTCGTTCCAAATTTTTGCAATAAATTTTGGTGCCACTCTCATTTTGGCTGGAGCGTTGCATTCTTATCTCTACGTTTTTGCAGGTCAAAAAATGCGATTGAAGTTTGATGTGCGGCCGATGGAAAAAAGCCAAAGGTTCACATTCGGCAATCAAGTTTGGGACAACGTGTTTTGGGCATTGGCTTCTGCTGTACCAATTTGGTCCGCATGGATGATTGGTTATTTTTATGTTGCAGCAAATGGTTGGGCACCAACCGTTGATACAATTGGTGATGCACCGATCTGGTTTGTTCTCTTTTTCATTATTCTGCGTTTCTGGCAATCCTTTCACTTTTATTGGATCCACCGGTTCATTCATGTCCCGTGGTTGTTCAAAAATGTGCACCATTTACACCATCGCAACGTGAATGTGGGACCTTGGTCTGGCCTTGCCATGCACCCCATTGAGCATGTGCTCTACTATTCGTCGATTCTCATTCACTTTGTTTTACCTTCACACCCAATCCACGTGATCTTTCACATGTTCGCACTCAGTTTGGGAGCGGTGATATCTCACTCCGGTTTTGACAAATTGCTGATTCGAGACAAAGCGGCGATCAAGGCCGGTTCCTTTCACCATCAGCTGCACCACCGCTTTTTCGAATGCAATTATGGCTCTGAAGAAATTCCCCTAGACCGTTGGTTTGGTAGCTTTCACGACGGCACCAGTGCCGCGACAAAACGCATTCGAGCTCGCAAACGTCTGATTTTTGCGCCTAAATAGTCGAAGGTCCAAGGTATATTCTAATGAAGCAGATATACACGTATGGCGGCCAACCAGCGCCACGTCACGCGCAAGCATTTGGAGATGTGGCATCTATTCGAAAACAATGGTCAGAAGAACGCTCAAAAGCGCTGGGAGAATACCGTTCTGCAGTGATGAACGGCTCTTTCCCCAATGCTGAAACATCGGTCTCGATGCCAGAATATGAGTTGGACAAATTGAAAGAGGGACTGGATAAACTTCAACCAGTCCATCGATAGGAAGCCGGTTCATGACTTTAATCAATGTCCGAGTTTCCAAAATCACGGATGAAGCCGATGGCATTAGATCCTTTCTTCTGGAAAAGCGTGGATTTTTCAAACTTCCCTCGTACGAACCCGGCGCGCATATCGATGTTCATTGTGGTGAAGGCATAATTCGACAGTATTCTCTGTGCGGCGACCCGCATGACCGTCGGCACTACAAAATTGCTGTTAAACAGGTGGAACCATCAAGAGGTGGTTCTGATCTCATGCATTTGGCCGTTACCCAAGGTGACAATCTGGAGATCGGTGCACCGCGAAACAATTTCCCTCTAGATATCACCCACAACCACACAATTTTATTGGCCGCTGGCATCGGGATCACACCGATTATAGCGATGGCGGATAGATTGAATGAAGTTGGACAGTCGTTCGAACTTCATTATTATTCCAGAGGCTCATCGTTTGCAGCTTTCAGAGAGCGCCTTTCTGAAGGTCGGTACTCTAAAAGTGTAACGTTCCACGACAATTTAAGCGTAGTTCAGACGAAGCAAAATTTGCGTGAGGTGCTGACGCAAAACCGACCCCAAGCCCAAGTTTACATGTGTGGTCCCGGACTATTTATGGATGCTGCTGAATCACTCGCACTCGAAACACGACCAATTGAGGATGTTCATTTAGAAAGGTTTGCGGCCAACCCAGCTCTGTCAGGTGAACCCACTTTTCCGTTCAAAATCGAACTTTCTCAATCTGGAGTGATGCTAGACGTGGGCGCTGATGAAACAATTCTTGAGGTGTTGGAGCGCAACAACATCAACGCCGCATTTTCTTGCGAACAGGGGGTGTGCGGTACTTGTGTGACAGAAGTTCTGGAAGGCGAGCCAGACCATCGTGACAGCTTTTTGTCAGATCGACAAAAAGCTTCGAACTCCAGAATGTGCCTCTGCGTGTCTCGCGCTCAAGGCGAGAAGATCACTTTGGCAATTTAGTTAACACTCGGTTTTTGGAACATCTTGCCTTCTCACAGACGACTCAGAAACTGACCCAGTATTTGTTGGTGAAGTTGGCTTACTGGTATTCCATTATGGACAATTTAGCCGTTTCGTCTGACAACTGAACTTGAGGTGAATACAGGTTGGACTTTGAGCGATGTCGATGAAATTTGAAGAACATGTGGTTCTCGGTGGTCATATGGAAACCGCGGAACCTCACTATGGATACATGTCAGGCTTTGGAAACACGTTCTCCACCGAGGCTGAAAAAGGTGCATTGCCCATGGGTTTGAATTCGCCACAGAAGCCACCAATGGGGCTTTATGGTGAGCAACTGTCAGGCACCGCATTCACAGCACCGCGTGACACCAATAAACGTTCTTGGCTCTACCGCATTCTTCCGTCCGTCAAACATGGAACAGGATTTGAAGAAGTCCCCATGGGCAACATTCGCACCGCTCCCGTTTCAGAAAGCACGTTGCCAAGCATGCAACTGCGTTGGCCAGCAATAGATATCCCAACAGAAGAGACAATCGACTTTGTTGATGGGTTGGCCACGATGACCACATGTGGCGATGCCAGTATGCAAGCCGGAATGGCGGCGCATGTGTTTGTGGCCAATGTTTCAATGGCCGACCGAGAAACGCCACGATACTTTCAGAACTCTGATGGCGAAATGCTGTTTGTACCCCAGCATAACAGTCTCAAACTTTGCACCGAGTTTGGCATTTTGATCGTTGAACCCAAAGAGATCGCTGTCATTCCGAAGGGGTGCAAATTTCGAGTTGATTTGGTTGATGGACCCGTGCGCGGATATGTGTGCGAAAACTATGGACAGGCTCTAACTCTGCCAGAACGAGGCCCTATAGGCGCAAACTGTTTGGCAAATCAAAGAGATTTTTTAACACCCGTTGCGGCTTATGAAGATATTCAAGGCGCGTGCAAATTATACTGCAAAACCCAAGGACGTTTGTTCAAGACAACGCTCCAGCAGTCTCCGCTTGATGTCGTGGCATGGCATGGCAATTACGTTCCTTACAAATATGATCTGCAGCGGTTTTCGCCGGTGGGTGCCATGCTGTTTGACCATCCTGATCCCTCCATATTCACTGTCTTGACGTCCACTTCTGAAACACCAGGTATGGCAAATATTGATTTTGTCATTTTTCCGGACCGTTGGTTGGTGATGGAAAATACTTTCCGGCCTCCGTGGTATCATATGAATGTCATGAGTGAGTTTATGGGCCTCATATATGGTGAGTATGATGCAAAACCGGGTGGTTTTGTTCCTGGTGGTATGAGCCTGCACAATGCGCTTGTGGCACACGGCCCCAATGAAGAAGCTTACGACAAAGGAACAAATGCCAAGTTGGACCCCGTAAAACTGTCTGGCACAATGGCGTTCATGTTTGAGACCCGATACGCCCAAACGCCGACAGCTTATGCATCTAAACTTGATATGATCGACTCTGCATATCCAGATGATTGGAACGGGCTGAAGCGAAACTTCAAAAGACCTTAGTCTCCATTTTCAAACAATTCGCTTTTCATGTGAACTGTTGTTGGTCTAGGCTTCTGATCAGTGGAAAAGCTGACAGAAGATCAAGCACCATGGGAAAACATAAAGGGAGACGATTTGTGAGAAATTTCTTGAAAACGCTGGCTCTTGCGACAGCAATTGTGTCAACCGTGGCTTCGCCGTCACTGGCTGCAGATGAGCCAAAGAAAGGCGGGACGCTGACGATGGCGCTCCAGCAAACACCACGCCATTTGAATCCTGCTGTTCAATCCGGCACAGCGACCGGTCAGCCCGGAACCCAGTTGTTTGCATCTCTTTTGCGCTACGATGACGGTTGGACACCGCAGCCCTATTTAGCCGAGTCTTGGACAGTTTCTGATGATGGTTTGAAAGTAACGGTCAACCTTGTGAAAGGCGCAACTTTTCACGATGGGAAGCCAATCACGTCCGAAGACGTGGCTTTCTCCATTGATACGGTAAAGGCAAACCACCCATTCAAGTCTATGTTTGCTCCCGTGGAATCGGTTGATATGCCAGATGCAAATACAGCGGTTATCAACCTTTCCAAGCCTCACCCAGCGCTGCTGCTGGCCATGTCTTCACAGTTGTTGTCGATCATTCCCAAACACGTTTATGGCGATGGGCAAGACCCAAAGAAGCATCCGCAAAATTCTGAAAATGTTGTCGGCTCAGGACCATTTAAACTTGTTGAATTCAAACGTGACCAACATGTGATTTTGGAACGCTATGACGGTTTCTTCATGAAAGGTCGTCCACATCTCGATAAGATCGTTATGCGTATCATCAAAGATGAATCTGCACGGACGATTGCACTTGAGAGTGGTGAACTCTTGGTTTCTGGTTTTGAACAGAACCCTCGCGACCTCAACCGCATGAAAAAGAATGCAAACCTCGACGTTTCAAACGCTGGTTATGCCGCGATTGGTCCCGTCAATTGGCTCGCCTTCAACACGCAGAACGGCAAAACAGCTGATGTAAAAGTGCGCCAAGCGATCGCCTATGCAATCGACCGCAACTTCATTTTGAAAGCATTGATGCTTGGGACCATTGGACCATCTAAAACAGGCATCCACCCTGGTAGCCCGTTCTACAATGACAAAGTTGAGTCCTATGATCTTGATCTGGCAAAGGCCAACAAAATTCTGGACGACGCGGGTTACAAGAAGGGCGGTGACGGCATGCGCTTCAAGCTGACAGTCGACTACGGTTGGCCAGCAATGAAGCCGTTTGCAGAATATGTGAAACCAGCTTTGAAAAAAATCGGCATTGATGTGAC
>CALHHQ010000356.1 GCA_938030645.1 uncultured Rhizobiaceae group bacterium | reverse complement strand
GTTATCGCCGACAGAGGCGCGCAAGATCGAACCGTCCGTTTCGCCAGAAATTTCCACGGCTGCATTCTTGCCTAATGTGGCTTGGGTCAATGGCGCTGATGTCTGCACTGCACTGGCAACTGCATTGCGCAAGCAAGGCGTGGAAATTTTAGAGAATTCATCGCTTGAACAAATTGCAGCCGATCGTGTGACCGTCAGTGGCAACACAGTCTTGCATTTTGAAAAGCTAATTATGTGCAACGGAATGGGTGCCAATGCTTTTGTGCGAGATGTCTCGGACATGCCGACCAGTCGCCCCGTGCGTGGTGTAAATTTGATCTTCGACAACTCCAGAATGTCAACGCCCGTGCGTCATCTCATCAAACATCATCGCGGCAATATGTGCCCACGTGAGACCACGAACGGCAACCATCTGATTGTTGGGACGACCTATGAACCGGGCGAAACGCACTTAGAACCTGATGTGCAAGTGATTGCAAAACTGATCGATAATGCAGCGCCCATATTGCCTGACTTACTTGATATGTCTTTGTTGAAAGTTACTGCAGGTCTGCGCACCAAAGTGGGCGACGGAAATTTGCGTCTTGGGCGATCCCAGGAAAACCCAAATGTCTATTTCAGCCTCAGCCATGCAGGAGCAGGGTTTCTCCGAGCGCCCGTTGTTGCGCCAGAATTTGCGAAATTCATTCTTGAAGGCGAACGCGGCGCACTGACTGGATATCTAACAACGGGTTAATTTGCGTCATTCGCCCAGTCACTCACAAGGCAATTGGCAATCGCATAACTTGGTGGGCAGAAAAATTTGGGGCTGCCATCTTCGTTTTTGGGGCCTTCGCCTTTGAGTATCGCGCGAATTTCAGTCTTCGTGAACCAACGACAATCTTCCAGCTCCCCTTCATCGCGCACAATATCTTCGTCCAGAGCTTCACCAAAACAACCGATCATCAAAGTGTGAGGGAAAGGCCAGGGCTGATTGGCATGATAAGTTACTTTGCCAAGGCGGATGCCAGATTCTTCAAATGTTTCACGGCGCACAGCTGTTTCGATGGTCTCACCCGCTTCCACAAACCCCGCCAGAGCAGAATACATGCCCGGTGGGAAATGGGGTGAACGACCCAATAGGCACTTGTCGCCTTTAACCGTAAGCATGATCACCACGGGATCTGTGCGCGGGAACGTGTCCACTTCGCAAGATGGGCAATGACGTTTGACGCCTCCGCCACGCATTTCCGTGTTACCGCCGCATCGCCCACAAAAACGAGACGAAGCGTGCCAAGCTAAATAAGCAGCGCCCTGCGCCATTTGCCCAAGTTCTTCGTGGGACAACAATTTCTGCATCACAAGTGATCGAAAATCGATGAGTTTGTAACCGTCAGGCAATTTCAGATCCTCATTATCGGGATTGATGCCCAGAGGCACTGCAAGACGAGGTGCATCCTCATCGTAACCCAACAACGTGGCGAAAGGCATTTTCGGATTGAAAACTTGCAATTCATTGGCAGTCATCAAACCGCGAGGCTGGTCGTTTTCAAAAGCAATCAGCACACGCCCACGCACAATGCCAAACATGCGAGCGCTTGTCTTTGCGAGCGCATCTTCAACACATGTTTCAGAGCGTTCTTCTGACAACCGCTCCAGTCGATTGCCAGCAAACGCCAAACGCGCACTCACTTCTTCAGGTTGGAAATCGGCGTCAAGAAAAGAGCGGGACATGAATTGCTTTCTTTAGGTCAGCGGCACGGGCTATGCCTTCTGCGCCAGAATAGAGTTGGCGTTCGCCAAAGCCCCAAACAGGGCCTGGCCAATTGGGATCACCTACATCTCTGGCGATAATATGAATGTGCAGCTGACGCACCATATTTCCAATGGCAGCGATATTGATCTTCTCGCATCCAGTTTCAGCTTTCAGCAACTCACCGGTTTTTGTGGCCATTTGCATATACAAGCCAGCTCTTTGGGCTGAAAGATCGTGAAGTTCTTCGACATCTGCAACGCGCGGCACCAGAATGAGCCAAGGCCAGCGCTTGTCGTTCATCAACAACAAGCAGGCTGTTTCGTCCTCACGAATGACAAAAGTATCCGCCTTCAGCCGCGGATCGAGTTCAAAAGTTTTGGAGAGACCGAACATATCTTCATCTTATCAGCTTTTTTCCAATCGTAAGCTTGCTTTTCACCCTTGCACACATGATATGATGCCCTCGGAAGGCTGGTTTGTGGACGTGCCACTCGCCAACCGGGTCAGATCGGGAACGAAGCAGCCCCAACGAGATTCCGGATCGGGTCACGCTAAGCCAGTCTTCCACCTAAAACGCATGAGCGTTTTAGGTTTCTGATGCCCGGGTCTGTTTCATGAAACAGCCGAGCTGTTTCACGCGACACGGGTTTTGGAGCTTCAGCACAACATCATGAGTGAAGTTGCAGAAGATACAGAATATCGAGTATTAGCCCGCAAATACCGTCCCTCGAATTTTGATGATCTGATCGGCCAAGAACCTATGGTTCGA
>CALHHQ010000355.1 GCA_938030645.1 uncultured Rhizobiaceae group bacterium | reverse complement strand
TTTTGGGCAGCGGTTTTGGACGACCTTGATGCCTTTGGCTTCCAGTTGAGCGGCAATATTGTCGTCACGAATGCCCAGTTGCAACCATACGACTTTGGGCAATTCCGGCATTTGCAGGATATCTTCCACAATCGATGGCAGCGCTTCGGGCTTGCGGAAAATGTCGATCATATCCACACTCTGAGGCAGATCAGCAAGGCTGGCATAGGTCATGGCGCCAGCGATTTCCTTTCCTGCCTGCCCCGGATTGATTGGAAAGACTTTATAGTCCTTTGCGATCATGTATTTGACCACAAAGAACGAAGGCCGCACTTGGTTTGCGCTTGCGCCAATGACCGCAATCGATTTCACAGATTTCAGAATGTCGCGAAGATATGCGTCGTCATAGGTATCGTGGTTCATTCGTCGCGCCATTCAGGTGTTCGGTCTTCCAGAAATGCACCAATGCCCTCTTCCGCATCTTTAGCGAGCAGATTTTGGGTCATCACTTCCGCCGTATGGGCGTAAGCATCTGCCAAGCCCATGTCGGCTTGTTGGTAGAACGCTTGTTTGCCCACCTTCAATGTGTGGCTCGATTTCTTAGCGATGTTGCGGGCGTATTGCAGGGTGACTTTCTCCAGATAGTCAGCCGGCACAACGCGGTTGATCAGGCCAATTTCACGGGCATGACTTGGCGTGATCGCCTCCCCCGTCAGGAGCATTTCCATAGCATGTTTTCGCAGGACGTTGCGCGACAATGCCACCATGGGCGTTGAACAAAACAGGCCGATGTGAACACCGGGTGTGCAGAAGGTTGCGTCTTCGCTGGCAATAGCCAAATCGCAAGATGCCACCAATTGGCAACCAGCTGCCGTGGCCAACCCATTCACCTCCGCAATCAATGGCTTGGGGTGATTAACGATGGATTGCATTACGGTGGCGCATGTTTCCATCAGGTTTTTGAAATAGGCCGCGCCTTTGTCGGCGTCTTCTCTATGGGGCGTGAGTTCTTTCAAATCATGGCCTGCGCAAAACAGGTGCCCGTTGGCGGCCAGAACGATCACCCGGGTTTCTTTGTCATTTTCCGCCTCATCCAACGCCGCTTGCAACGCGCTCAACATCGCTTCCGACAATGTGTTGGCTGGCGGGTTGTTGAGAACGAGCCGCAAAATACCACCATCCAACCGCTGAATCGCCAGTGGTGTTCCATCCAGAACTTCCGGTGTTTTGATCTTGAGAATTTCAGCCACAACAAAGGCTCCGCAATTATTCCATTGCCCCTTCCCTAGAATGTTGCAAATCTGGACGCAACCAAACGAGGATGCTGGAATCACAATGAGCAAACCGCTTTCGCCCGTTTTATCTGCTGATGAACTCAACAAATTTCTACTTGAAGTCTATCCGCAGATTTTTGATCAATATCCCGGCCATGAGATAATCGAAGTCTCGCCCGCCAAAGTGGTTGTGCGTATGGATACGGATGAACGCCATATTCGTGCAGGCGGAACAGTTTCAGGCCCCACTTTGTTTTCTCTCGCCGATATGGGGGGCTATGCCTGCGTGCTTTCCCATGTGGGGCGCGAAGCACTGGCAGTTACCACAAACCTCAATATCAATTTCATGCGCAAGGCCGAGCCGGGCCCACTGTTTGCCCGTTGCAACATTTTGAAGCTGGGCAAAAGGCTGATGGTGTTTGATTGCACAATCACAAGCGGTGATAACGAAGATACAATCGCCCACGCCACGGGTACTTATGCGATTCCCCCCGTCAAAGCGTAAATGCAACTTAAAAGATTGTAATTTATTTTTACACAACCTATGATTACATCAACTTGTGAAGCCCGACATTGCATCTTTGGCGATGTGACACGGGCTTCTCGGCTATTGATGGAGTTGGTTGTGGATTCGAAAGCTATATATATCGATGCTTTACGGTTGTTTTGGAAACACCGCATTGCAGTTACGTGTTTGGTGTTTGCGGCAAGTGTCATGTTTGCACTTGCGACAACCATCCAAGAGCGCAAAAGCAAATTGACTTACCACTTGGTTGTGAATTCAGAAGTCGCCCGCCCTGCCAGTCTGTTTCAAATGATTGGTGATTTTCCGGCGATTCGTGCTCATGTGGATGACGACGACGGCGACGGTTTGAATTGGAGCGTGAGTGCCAGACGCAATACCATTCACATTCCGGGTGTGACGATTGAAAACGAAATGGCCTACAAGAAGATTATGGATGACGCGCTGCAACACGCCCTCCAGCGCGTAAACAGTTATTCGTCAGATGTTATTGAAACCTCAGAACTGGCACGCAGCCAATCGACTGGCAATGCAAGTGAGTTTGCTCGCGATGTTTTGAAAGCAAAATTGTTCAATCGATATTTCGAAAACGACCGAAAGATGATTGCCTATTTCAACATTGACGTAAAAGACGGCTTTGCCTTACCGACTTGGCTTTTGATCATGCTCTACATACCGCTCACATTTGGAATTGTTGGATTCCTTTTGATTGTATGGGTTTTGTGGCGCCAAAAAGGACCTGAGTTCATCGCGTTTTTCAAAACCGAAATTGCCAACGAAAAAGCGTAAAGCACGGTCCAACTTGGGCAAATCAGACCGTGCTCCCCATATGACGCTTGGGGAAACGTCAAATGCGCCCAAAACGCAGACTGCCTACCTGGCGGGGTGATGCAGTTTACGTAACGGCAATTTTTGTATTACGTAAGGTAAGAAATTTTGTCAATCGTGAAATAGCAAATCGAGCAATTGAATTTGAAAATTTTCAATTTTTGTGCGGTAAAATAATACCGCATTTTTAATTCGTTGTTTTTTATATATAAATTTCATACGGTCCGCAAAGTTGCACTTGACCTACATTCATTTTTTTCTTAATCAGGCGTCAACAGCTCTGCAGGAATGCGGGGCTTTGTTTTTGTGGCGATACCAATCAACTCAAGAGCAAATCAGTTTTAATCAACATTAGGTCCAACCCTATGAAAACCTTTTCGCAAAAGCCTGCGGAAGTTGAGAAAAAATGGATCCTGATCGACGCTGAAGGCGTTGTACCAGGCCGTCTCGCTTCTTTCGTTGCAAACCGCCTACGTGGTAAGCATAAGCCAACCTTCACCCCCCATGTGGATGATGGTGACAACGTTGTTATCGTCAACGCAGACAAAGTTGCCTTCACGGGTAAAAAATTCACAGACAAAAAATACTACTGGCACACTGGTTACCCAGGCGGCATCAAGGAGCGCACAGCTAAAGCCCTTCTCGAAGGTCGTTTTCCTGAGCGCGTAATGCAAAAAGCCGTTGAGCGCATGATGCCAGGTGGTCCCCTGTCCCGTCAGCAGATGAGAAATCTGTATGTCTATGCGGGCCCTGACCACAAGCACGAAGCGCAACAGCCAACATCCATCGATATGGCTGCGCTGAACTCTAAGAACAAACGGAGCGCCTAAATTATGGCTGAAATTAATTCTCTTGAAGAACTCGGCGGCGCTCTTGCTGGCAACACAGCAGAAGGTGCAACAGCAGAAGCTGCAGCTCCATTGGCTGTGAACCCTGATGCGCCTGTTTACGAACAGAAAATCGACGACCAAGGCCGCGCCTATGCAACTGGTAAGCGTAAAGACGCTATCGCGCGTGT
>CALHHQ010000354.1 GCA_938030645.1 uncultured Rhizobiaceae group bacterium | reverse complement strand
CCCATCTCGCCCATCATGGCAAAGCTTGCATTCAATGATGCTAAAGACTGCATATCAGTGGTTGGGCGCATGTGTTCATCGTGGTCAAGAATGGTCAAACCATTCACATCCTTCACAGGTGCGATAGATTTTTTGAAACGTCCATCCTCCCAGCTTTTGGCAGCGCGCTTTTGGCTCTCCACTGCATAGGCATCCACATCATCGCGCGAGAAGCCGTATTTCGTTGCGATCAAATCTGCTGAAATGCCCTGTGGTACGAAATAGGACGGCACAGCGACCGATGGGTCCATCGGCCATGCGTTGCCCGCAGCACCGATGCCGATGCGGGACATGCTTTCCACACCGCCACCAATAGCAACGTCGTCGGCACCAGCCATGATTTTAGATGCCGCGAAATTCACGGAATCGAGACCAGATGCGCAGTAGCGGTTCAGTTGCACACCAGCAACGCTCTCATCATACTCTGCTTGCAAAATTGCAGTTCGAGTGATGTCGCCACCAGCTTCCTTCACAGGGTCAACACAACCAAACACAACGTCATCCACCAGTTTGGTATCGAGGTCGTTGCGGTCACGCAGGCTTTCCAGCACGCCAGCAGCGAGACGGTTTGTGGTCACTTCATGCAGTGATCCATCTTTTTTGCCGCGTCCCCGCGGGGTGCGCACATGATCGTAAATAAATGCATCAGCCATTGCTGGTCTCCTTGTTGCGCTGCGCGCTTTTTGGTTTGCGCTAAGCGCTTTTCTTGTCTTGTTCGTATTGCAGCCCGGCAAACGGGCGAAGTTTTAAACTGGATGTGGCGCGTGCTGCCAAATCGTCATCGCCAATGAAAAGCTTGGCTTCTGCAAACACAATTGATTTGCCAGCTTTGGTCACTTGGGTTTCGCAAGTGATTGGCCCAAACGGGACGGCCTTCAAAAATTGCGTATGCAAATCAATGGTTGCCATTGAAAACTTCATGCCGAGCGAAATGAATGTGTTGAAGCCCATGGCATCATCCATCATTGCGCCCAGAAACCCGCCTTGTATCACACCACCAAAATTGATCATGTCATTGTTGGGTTCAAACGAAACGCGCGTGAACATGCGGTTTGCATCGTGCTCAATCAAATCCATACCCATCCAGCGGGCAGAAGGCGGCGCCATTTCGCGGGTAAATGCTGAAGCGTCCAAAATCATAAACTCCTCGAGATCAAGACCTTCATGATCTCGTTGGTGCCACCGTAAATGCGCTGAACGCGAGCATCGCGGAACATGCGAGCAATCGGATATTCGTTCATGTAGCCATAACCGCCATGCAATTGAACGCACTCGTCCATCACTTTGCATTGCAAATCCGTGACCCAATATTTTGCCATGGATGCTGTCGTGGCATCCAACGCACCCTTGAGGTGTTGTTCCACGCAATGGTCTACAAATACGCGCGCCACGCTGGCTTCGGTTTTCATCTCAGCCAGTCTGAATTGCGTGTTTTGAAAATCGATGACTCGATTGCCGAAAGCTTTGCGCTCTTTCGTGTAGTCAATGGTCAAAGCCAAAGCCCGTTCAATGGCACAGATTGCTTGGTTGGCAATCAACAGACGTTCTTGCGGCAACTGTTCCATCAATTGATAAAATCCACGGCCTTCTTCAGCGCCCAAAAGATTGGAGGTCGGCACACGCACGTCATTGAAGAACAGTTCAGACGTATCGTTGGCTTTGAACCCCACTTTATCGAGGTTGCGCCCGCGTTCAAAACCTTCAAGGCCATCTGTTTCAAGAACAACCAACGAAGTTCCTTTTGCACCTTGTGAAGGGTCAGTTTTCACAACAACGATAATGATGTTGGCGTGTTGGCCGTTGGTGATGAAGGTTTTAGAACCGTTGATCTTGTAGTGATTGCCATCTTTCACCGCAGTTGTTTTCACACCCTGCAGATCAGAACCTGCACCCGGTTCTGTCATGGCAATCGCACCAATCAGTTCACCGGACGCCATGCGCGGCAACCACTCTTCTTTTTGCTCTTCGGAACCGTAATGCAAGATATACGGTGCAACGATGGAGTTGTGCAGCGCCAAACCAAACCCATCGACACCCACATGACCTATCGCTTCTGCAATAACGGCTTCATGGGCATAGGTGCCGCCAGCGCCGCCATAGGCTTCGGGCATGGAAGCGCACAGCAATCCTGCTTCGCCAGCTTTTTCCCAGATGTCACGATCCACCATTTCCTGTTTTTCAAAACGATCATAGTGCGGCAGCACTTCCTCGCTCATGAAGCGGTTGGCCATATCCTCCACCATGACGACCTCTTCGTCAGAGCGCCAGGTGGGAGTTGGAATATCGAGAGCCTCGGTGGGCAGGGTCATGCTTTGCTCTTCCAGTAGTGGCTTTTAAAATGCCTCCGCATTAAGCGTCATCATGGTTTCTGCACCCGTTTGAATGCGCGCAAGGTGTGCCATGTGTTCCGGCATCACACGCTCCATGAAGAATTTGCCGGTGACCAGCTTCTTCTCGTAAAACTCTCTGTCACCAGAGGCTTCGGCAATTTTCTCGTGAGCCGCCACAGCCATCAAGCCCCACATATGGCCAAAGGCCACGAGACCAAACAGGTGCATGTAGTCAGTGGACGCAGCACCCGCAGTGTCGGGGTTTGCCATACCGTTTTGCATCAACCACATGGTGGCTGTTTGAAGGTCTGTAAGTGCTTTTGACAACGGCTCAACGAAAGGCTTCATGTCGTCATTGTCTTTGTGCGCTGAGCAGAAAGAACCCACTTCTTTGAAGTAAGCCTGAACGGCTCGGCCACCTTTGCTTGGCAGTTTACGACCAACCAAATCGAGCGCTTGAATGCCATTGGCACCTTCGTAAATCATGGCAATGCGCGCATCGCGCACAAATTGCTCCATACCCCATTCAGCTACATATCCATGGCCGCCATACATTTGTTGGGCCATTACGGTGTTGTCGAAGCCTTTGTCCGTGATCACGCCTTTGACGATTGGTGTCAGCAGGCCCATCATATCATCAGCGGCCTGTTTGTCTTCCTCGCTGTCGGAACGGCGGTGAATATCGCCCTTCAACGCGGTCCACATGACCAAAGCACGAGCTGCTTCATTAAAGCTTTTAATCGTCATCAACACACGGCGCACATCCGGGTGAACGATAATCGGGTCGGCTTTCTTTTCGGGTTCTTTGACACCTGATATTGAACGGCCCTGAAGTCTGTCTTGTGCGTAGGTTACGGCGTTTTGATAAGCGACTTCAGATTGCGCCAAACCTTGAACACCAACGCCAAGACGCGCTTCGTTCATCATAACGAACATGGCTTTCAGGCCGCGGTTTTCGGTGCCAACCAGATAGCCGGTCGCATCATCGTAATTCAAAACGGCTGTTGAATTGCCGTGAATGCCCATTTTTTCTTCAAGAGATCCGCAGACAACACCATTGCGTTCTCCGGCATTGCCATCGGCATCCAATACAAATTTAGGAACGATAAAGAGAGAAATTCCATCAACACCATCGGGCGCGCCTTCGATGCGCGCAATCACAAGGTGAATGATGTTGGAGGTGAGATCATGTTCACCAGCAGAGATGAAAATTTTCTGACCTGAAATTTTGAAGGATCCATCATCTTGGCGCACGGCTTTGGTGCGCAACATGCCAAGATCTGTACCGCAATGCGGTTCCGTCAGATTCATGGTGCCAGACCATTCGCCTGAAATCATTTTTGGAACATAAGTTTGCTTTTGTTCTTCCGAAGCATGTTCCAACAGGGCCGCAACGGCACCCGATGTCAGTCCGGGATACATGCCAAAAGCCATGTTGGCCGATGAAACATACTCAGCAACACATGCATTGATTGTTGCTGGAAGATTTTGTCCGCCAAACTCTTCCGGAAAGGGCAGGGCGCCCCAGCCATTTTCTGAATACTGATCATAGGCTGCTTTAAAGCCCGTTGGCGTTTTGACAGAACCGTCATCGCTGCGCACACAGCCTTCGCTGTCACCAACTTGATTGAGCGGTTGCAAAACCTCTTCTGCCATTTTGCCAGCTTCGCCCAGAATGGCTTCAATCATATCAGGCGTCGCATCAGCAAAGCCTTCCAAATTGTTGTATTTTTCGATGTTCAAAACATCGTTCAACAAAAACATCGTTTCTTTAACGGGAGCTGAGTAGCTTGGCATTTATAAATCTCCTCGAACGACCTAAAAGCACAGGCCGACCTGTTTTTTCCACTTCCACTGCAAATAGGCCGCAGCTGGCATTGTTCCCCCAGTCGATAAGAGTGGGGTTCATTGTTGAAAAACACAATAACGCAAATTGGTAATATGTCCAGAATTCTTACGTTTGCGTAAACGTCAAAATGTCGCTGTAGAAAATAGTCTCCAAACCACCTAGGTTCGAAAAACTTAGAACAAAAATGGTTGATTCATTCTTTTAACCGGAAACGTTACAGGCGTTCGATGGCGACTTCTAAGTCAGCAATCGTTTTCTCGGTCTCTAGCTGCTGTTGGCGCAAGCTCTTCAGCTGAGAACTATATACGTTGCGAATTTTGTCCATTGAAGAACCGACACCTTCGACAGTATGCAGGTCAAGCATTTCCCCAATTTCTCCAAGGGAAAGACCAATACGTTTGCAAAAGAGTGCAATTCGAAGACGCTCGCGGTCTTCCTCGCTGTAAAGACGCGTTGTACCAGAACGCGCTGGCGTCACCAGTCCGCGGTCTTCGTAAAAACGCAATGCACGCAAAGTCACATCGAACTCTCGCGCCAGATCGCCAATCTTATATACCATGCCCAAAGCCACTTCCTTTGTATGAGAAGGGTCGCCCAACTTTTCCTGTGTTTCGATACTATCCATATCTCTAGCGCTTTCGAAGTGACAAATCGCACACCCGAGCCACCGGGTTGTCAATTCTCACCGCCTGATTTTAATCACTCTGCTTCTGCAAATTTTTGACTACAGAGTCAATTTTCCAACAAAAACTCAATATCTACCAAACTTGCCCTTAGGTCAACTATGTGGGTTTTTTTGGGCGCAGATGCAAACAATTAACCAGAGTTAACGCGCTGTTTACCATGTTTGAAGAAAGTGCGGGGCAAGCGGCATGCAGGATTCTGTTTGTTCGCAAGCCAACAAACTTTTGGTCACGTACAAAATTGTGGCCCGGGAACGGAAGAGTACAATGCGTCAAGCCTATCCAGGACAGTACGGACAATCACCCCAAAACGGTATGAACGCTGGAGTTTCGAGTGGTGACGATCGTTTGATGAACATCAAACGTGCTGTAGATTCAATCGAACAAAGGCTTAACGCAAGTGCGATGAATCAGCCCGCTGCTGTGCCGCAAACACCGACATTTGCAATGGCTCAACAACCGAATCACTTGAACCAACAAGGTGCATTTGCGGGCCAAAACCAACACATGGCACCACAAACAGGCTCAAACTCCGCTCAACTCAATTTACTTCAGGAAGAAATTGCACGCCTTTCCAGCCAAGTGATGGCGCCCGCACAACCAAATCTTGCAATGCCGAACATGACATCTGGCACGAGCCACCAAGGGTTTGCACCAAACATAAATTCGGCGGCCGCTGAAATTGCACAACGTCAGCAGATGTTGCGCCAAACGGCGCCTCAAATGGCGATGGGGTCAACTGCTCCTCAAACGAGCATGAACGAAAGCGTTCAAACGGCAGCACGCGATTCTATTGCGGAAGCATTGGCTGAATTGAAAGCCGAAATGGCTGATATCCGTCAGCATGTTGAAAAGCCAATTGCCGTTAAACAAGATGTTCCGCAAGAGGAAATTGACCGGATCGCAAAAGCTGTTGCTGATATGCAAAACGGCTCTCATGTGGACGAAGAAGCGTTCGACCGCCTTCAAAACGAGTTGGAAGCTCTTCGCAGCAATCTGACGCAAGATCTGCGCAACAATATCGCAGAAGACATCCAAAGCAGCACTGCAGCAATGCAGGGCAGTGTGGATCACTCTATGTCTAGTGTTCGCGAGGAAATTCAACAAGCGACCAACAATCAAGCTGGCATTGTATCAGCGCGCATTGATGCATTGGCACAGGGCATTGACCAAATGTCTTTGCAGTCTAGCAACTCCGTTGCGCCTGCCGTTGAACACCTCACAACACAACTCGATACACTTCGTATGTCGGTGGAAGATTTGCCGCAGACTTTGGCCATGTCCCGTTTGGAAGAGCGTCTTCAAGACATGTCCGGCAAAATTGAAGCTTTTGCTCAGCAACCAGCTGCTGCAGTGCCAACAGGTATTACTGCTGAAGACTTGAGCGCACTGGAAGCGCGTATGGATGAAATCGCCCGTGGTTTGGTGGCGGTTTCCAACTCCAGCAACAAAGCGCCCGAAGTTGATATGACTGCGGTGGAACGTGTTGAAGCGCGGATGAGCGATCTTGGCCGCACAATTGATATGATTTCCCAGCGCGACAATGCAGCGGAATTTGAACAGCTTGCGGTCCGTATCGATGGATTGACTGAGCGTTTGGGCTCTTTTGAGAAATATGCGGAAAATGGCGACCTTGGTGGTGCAAGCGCAATGTTCGCTGCTCCGGACATCGGTGTCATTGAAGAACAATTGCGCACACTCACTGCGCAAATGGAGCACAATGCCGGGCAGTCGCAAACCCAGCAGCTTGAGCAACAAATTCAACAATTGTCAGATCGCATCGAGCAACAGTCTGTCCAGCCAAATGCTGGTGTGGAGACAATTGAAGCGCAAATTCAACAGCTCTATGCACGTGTTGAAGAAGCCGCGAACGTCAATTCAACAGCTGCACAAATGTCCAATCTTGAAGCTCAGATTGGCCAGATCATACGCACAATGAACAAACAATCCGAAGGTGCCGTAGCAGGTGAAGTCAATGTGGACTTTGCACCTGTCGAAGCGCGCCTTGGACAAATCGAAAACCAACTGGTCGAGAACCAGAATTTTTCCTTGGAAGCTGCGCAGCAGGCCGCTCAGCAAGCAGTCTCAATGATGGGTTCTTCCAGTGAAGCGGGACAAATTATTTCTGCACTTTCCGCTGATCTGCAATCACTTCAGGCAGTTGCTGAAGCTGGAAATGCCAACAATGCTCAAACGGTCAGTGAAGTTCATTCAACTTTGAACCACGTCATTGAGCGTCTGAATACAATTGAAGGTTCGATTGCACAGGTTGCTGAAACCAGAGAGGCAACTTTGGTTGCCCCTGCTGCTGCAGCCATGGCACCTGTTGCCGCAGCTGCGGTTGCAGCGCATCAACTGCAACCTGAAATTCAATCCGATATGTCGGCATTCGCAGCTGATGGATTGGCCGACACTGCTTCACAAGATATGGGTGCAATTCAACGCGCTGCTGTCGAAACTGGATTTGTGGATGCGCCGTCGGTTGACCCGACTGATGACATCGAAGCTGCATTGCCACTTGAGCCTGAAACAGCGGAAGACCATAGCCCACTTGAACCAGGTTCAAGCGTGCCAGACATAGATAAATTGGTCCAACAAGCCACGGCAAAACTGGATGAAACGAAAGCCAATCTCGGATCTGCCGCAGGATCACTTGATGATGCTGTTCCAACCGATGATATGCGCACTGACGCAGTGTCAGCTGCGCGCCGCGCCTTGCAGGCAACAACAGCAGAAATGAATGCTGTTCGTGAAGAAACAAAATCAACTGCCAAATCCAAAATGTCGAAACTCGATGGCGTGAAAGGCAAAGCCAACGGCTTGTTCTCTGGATTGGATTTTGATCGCTTTCGCAAACCGGTTGTGATGGCTGCAGCAGCACTGTTGCTCTCAATTGTCGCATTCAAAGGCTACACTATGTTTGCTGGCGGTGATGAAACCCCAGTTGCCAAACTGGACGCACCTGTTGTTGAACAAACGATAGATGGAACGGCTTCTGCAGTAGAAGGCGCTGTTGATGGCGTTGTGAACGGTGCTGAAAACGCTGGCAATGAAATCGCAAGCGCGACTGATCGCGTGGTGCGTTCTGTTGGTGATGGTGTTGAAAGTAAAGTTGGTGAAGTGATGGATAAGGCCGAAGGGGTGTTGGAAAATACGCCACTGGCCAATGCAAATGATGCAACGGGTAATGCAGTGCCTGCATCAGCACCCGTTGAAACAACACCTGAACAACCAGCAGCAAGCGAAACACCGGCAGCGTCGCAATATGAAATTCCTTCAAATGCTGGCCCGGCCGCATTGGTGGCTGCAGCGTCTGGTGGTGATGCCAAGGCACTCTTCCAACTGGGTGTTCGTTATTCAGACGGCAAAGACACCAAACGAAATATGGGTGAATCTGCAAAATGGTTTGAAGCGTCAGCCAATCAAGGCTTTGCACCTGCGCAATATTCAATCGGCAGCCTTTACGAAAAAGGCATTGGTGTGAAACGCGATCTTGGCGTTGCCAGCGATTGGTATTCAAAAGCGGCTGCACAAGGCAATGCGCGCGCAATGCACAATCTTGCGGTGATTAATGCCATGGGCAATCCACCAGAAAAGAAGGCTGACATTGACACTGCCGTAACTTGGTTCCAGCAGGCAGCTGATCTTGGAATTAAAGACAGTCAGTTCAATTTGGGTATTCTTTATGGTCAAGGCCAAGGCGTTCCTCAAAACTTGAAAGAATCTTACAAGTGGTTTGCTCTTGCCGCTAAAACCGGTGACACGGACGCTTCCAAAAAGCGTGACGAAGTTGCCAATGCCATGGACCCTGATGACCTCGACGCCGTGCGCGAAGTGGTCAATGAATGGAAACCAAAGAAATTGGTTGAAGATGCCAACAGAGTTGCTGCGCCAAAATCTTGGTTGGGCAGCGGAACTGGTGGCGCAAAATCCGCTGCAAGTGGCGCGCAAGGCCTCGTGCAAAAAGCTCAAGCCATGTTGAACAGCCGTGGATTTGAAGTCGGAACTCCAGACGGTGTGATGGGTCCAAAGACGCGCAATGCAATTCGAGATTTCCAAC
This sequence comes from uncultured Rhizobiaceae group bacterium, assembly GCA_938030645.1. Taxonomy (GTDB): domain Bacteria; phylum Pseudomonadota; class Alphaproteobacteria; order Rhizobiales; family Rhizobiaceae; genus Pseudahrensia. The sequence goes on along the minus strand of CALHHQ010000354.1, from coordinate 10,088 downwards.
GTTCTGCTGGTATTCCTGTAACGGGTAAAGTCGATGGGAATCTGTTAGCTGCACTTGGCATTCAGACATAATTGCAGTTCAAACTGAGAAATCAGTCTGAATTTCCAACTGTCCCAAAAGAATCAACCGGTTTGGACCCAAAAAGAGGTTCAAACCGTTTGACACAGGTCTGTCGCAGGCGCATGTAGCCCGCACGTTGATGAGAACAGGCTTTCCTTTCGGCGTTCACTGATCATTTGAGACACCAACAGGTTTGTAGCTGTGAACCTCTACCTTCCAATCGCCGAGATGTCGGTCAATGTTCTTGTGCTGTTCAGCATGGGCGCAGGCGTGGGATTTTTATCCGGCATGTTTGGCGTGGGTGGTGGTTTCTTGATGACGCCATTGCTGATTTTCTACAACATCCCGCCCGCAGTCGCAGTGGCCACAGAAGCCAACCAAATCGTGGCGTCCTCTTTCTCAGGTGCATTGGTGCACTTGCGAAAAGGAACATTGGACATAAAACTCGGAGTTGTTCTGCTTATTGGTGGTATCGCGGGTTCGGCCATTGGCGTGGTTCTGTTTTCGTCTTTGCGAGAGGCTGGGCAACTCGACCTAATAATTTCGATTCTTTACGTGGTCTTTTTGGGAACCATTGGTTCTCTCATGTTGATCGAAAGCCTGAATGCGCTGCGCAAGAGCCGCAATCCTGACGCAGCACCGGCTGCATTGCCCACACAACAAACGTGGATTGCAAAACTGCCGTTCAAGGTGCGTTTCCACAAATCGCAACTTTATCTCAGTGTTATTCCCGTTCTTGTTTTGGGAATGTTGGTTGGCATTTTGGCATCGATTATGGGTGTTGGCGGAGGCTTCATTATGGTGCCCGCCATGATTTACATTCTGCGCGTTCCCACAAATGTAGTGATCGGCACTTCCCTTTTTCAAATCATGTTCGTGACCATGTTCACGACAATCGCCCAGTCCGCGACCAACCAGACCGTTGATATTGTGCTCGCTCTTATCTTGATGGTGGGCGGTGTCATTGGTGCGCAATTTGGTGCAAGAGCGGGACAAAAATTACGCGGCGAGCAATTGCGTGCTTTGCTTGGTTTGATCGTTTTGGCCGTTTGTATTGGTTTGGGTTGGGATCTCGTCACAGTGCCGTCAGAGTTGTTCTCTCTGGGTGAAGGAGGCGGACACTGATGTTGCGCATTCTTCTCATATTTTTCGTTTTCATACTGCCGCCATTTGCTGCAGCACAAACAAAACCGAGCGTTCAAATTGGCCTCTCCAATGAAACCGTTGGCATCACGTCAAGTTTTGATGGCACAGAAATCGTTGTGTTTGGGTCCATTGAAAATGGCGAAAAAGAACGTCTCAAAAATGGCAAATATGATCTCGTCATCTCTCTTGAAGGTCCAACGGATTTCACCACAGTTCGTCGTAAGGAACATAAATTTGGCATTTGGGTGAATGGTTTGTCAGAACAATTTTCCGACGTTCCTTCGTCCTACACAATGGCGGCGACACGTCCGGTTGATCAAATTTCGGATGCCGAGAATCTCAAGATATTGGAAGTTGGTTTGGACAATTTGAACCTCGTTCCAGTCGGCAAAAAATTGACTGCGGAACAAACCAAAGTTTTTAGAGATTCATTGGTGCGGTTGAAAATCAGCAAAGGGCTCTACCTCGTCGATATAGGTGGCATTGAATTTCTAACGCCGACCTTATTTAAGGCGACTTTGACAGTTCCAGCGAATGTGCCAATCGGTCGCCATTTGGCCCACGCGTATTTATTCGATGGTGGTAAGTTCATCGCGTCTCAGTTCACCACGCTTGAAGTGCGCAAGAAAGGTTTTGAGCAACAAGCCTATGATCTGGCTCATAATCACGGCTTGATCTATGGTATTCTTGCTGTGCTGATCGCCATGTTCACGGGTTGGTTTGCAAGCTTCATTTTCAAGAAAGACTAAGCATGTCAGAAGCAGACTACGGCGACATTTCCGATAAATCCAAACGCATGGCGTGGTTGCTAACTCTGAGTGGGACTATCCCATTCGCTGTGTTGGCAATTGTATTGGTTTTTGCCCCCCACGACTTCGCACAATTGGATTTGGTTGAAACAGCTTTGGTCACTTATGGTGCCGTGATACTTTCATTTATCGGCGGCATTCGCTGGGGCGTGGCTTTGACAAGAGCAGAAGGTCGTTCGGCCACTCAGGTCTTTGTCCTTTCGGTTCTTCCAGCTTTAATTGGTTGGGGTTCTGTCTTCGTCGACCAACCAATGAGTTATATCATTTTGGCGATTGCGTTTTTTCTCCATGGAATTTGGGATTATGGCGCTTGGTGCACTGATGTTATTCAAGAATGGTTTGTTAAGTTGCGAATGATTGAGACTGCACTTGTGATTGTTTCGCTTCTCATCGCTGCAATCGCCACTTTTTAACAAACAGCAATCTGTCGTTGATTGGTCGCAACCTCGCACCTATGTTGCGGCTACAATCAGGCCAACCTTTGGAGCCAAAATGAGCAACGTTGTTACAAGATTTCTGGGCGATTCCCCAATTCGGGTATTTATCAAGCTTGCCGTGATTTCACTCATCGTAGGCGTTGTTATGAGCACAATTGGTTGGGCCCCGCGCGATATTTACAATGGCATTATAAATTTCTTCTCGCGTCTTTGGAATTTGGGATTCGATGCCATCACCAATTCTCTTGAATATCTCTTATTGGGCGCTGCCATTGTCGTGCCAGCATTTATTATATTGCGGATTATGAATTTCCGTTCCCCGCGTGGCTGAAACAGAAAACTTCTCAAAAGCTGAGAAGCCGTTCAACGTTGACAATCGTATGGTACTGGCCATCGCATGGCCGACCACTCTCGCTTATCTAACAACACCTTTGTTAGGCATCGTAGATACGGGCGTGATTGGTCAGTTAGGAAGTGCTGCGGCACTCGGCGGATTGGCAATTGGCGCCATTCTTTTCGACATCATTTTTACCACGTTTAATTTTCTGCGATCCAGCACAACCGCGCTTGTGGCTCAAGCTATGGGTGCGAGAGACGAGAACCAGCAAAAGATCATTCTTCTGCGTGCGCTGGTGTTGTCGGTTATCATTGGATTGTTGGTCGTGTTGGTTTCACCGTTGATCCTCGACTTAGGTGTTTGGGCCATGGGTGTGACGGGGGAGGTGGAAGCAGCCACCCGCACGTATTTTTCAATTCGCGTTTTGGCTACACCCCTATCACTTTTGAACTATGTCATTTTGGGTTGGATTCTTGGTCAGGCTAGGGCGCAACTTGGTCTGGTCCTTCAAATCATTCTCAGCGGTTCCAACATCGTTTTGTCCCTGCTTCTTGGACTGCATTTCGGCTGGGGCATTGAGGGTGTTGCTTGGGCAACAGTTGTTGCAGAGGCTACTGCAGCAGTCTTTGGGCTTGCAATCGCCTATCGCCATTATCGTGGTCACAAACTGCCAGATGTAAAAACGTTGCTAGATAGTGCTGCACTGCGGCGTTTGTTTGGTGTGAACCGTGACATCATGATCCGCTCATTCGTACTATTTTTCGCTTTTGCTTTTTTTGCCGCGCAAGGTGCGCGGTTTGATGAAAACACACTTGCGGCAAATGCAGTGCTGATGAATTTCTTCATGGTGTCTGGCTATTTTCTAGACGGATTTGCAACGGCGGCAGAGCAATTGGCTGGTCGCGCTGTTGGCGCAAAGTACAGACCTGCCTTTGATAAGTCGGTACGACTTTGTTTGCTGTGGGGATTCATTCTCGCAGCATTTGCGACAATGATTTATTTTGCATTTGGCAAAACCGCTATTGATTTTCTCGTAGTCAATGAAGCCGTACGCCTCGTCGCTTATCAATATTTGCCTTGGGCGGCGTTGACAGCTCTGTTTGGCGTTGTGGCATTTCAGATGGATGGGGTGTTTATCGGCGCCACATGGTCAAAAGACATGCGCAATATGATGTTGATCTCGCTGGCGGTCTATCTCATCGTTTGGGCCATCGTTACACCCATGTTCGGAAATCATGGTCTGTGGTTTGCGTTGGAAGTCTTTCTCGGCATTCGCGGAATCACTTTGTACAGGCGTTTGAAGCCAAAAGCAGATAAGACTTTTAAGACAGCAACAATTCCCGCTTAGACCAATCATCTGATTGTCGCCCGCAAGCCTCTTTGATTGAGGAAAGCCCCTCACGATCAAGCTGCTTGCTCAATCCTTGCAATATTATCTTAGGAAGTGATGGTCCTTCGTAGATGAGACCTGTGTAAAGCTGAACCAATGATGCTCCGGCTTCAATTTTTTGCCATGCCGTTTCAGCGCTGTTCACGCCCCCAACGCCCACCAAAGGCACTTTGCCTTCCAATCGCGCATGCGCTTTTGCCAACACAATTGTAGAACGTTCAAACAATGGCGCGCCAGACAGTCCACCTGCTTCTTGCGTTACAGAGCCGCTTCTCAGTCCGGTTCGTGACAATGTGGTGTTGGAAACAATCAATGCATCGATGTTGGACCCCAACACGGCTTTCGAAATGTCATCGATTTCAACTTCGGTAAGGTCTGGTGCGACTTTCAAAAATACAGGCGTTTCGCGACCCGTCGCCTCAACCGCATCATCTACCCGTTGCAGCAAGTCAGCTAAAGGATCCGCACCTTGCAGAGCACGCAATCCCGGCGTGTTGGGCGAAGAGATATTGACTGTGAAATAGTCAGCAAGCGCACCAAAGGCCTCAATGCCTTTCACATAATCACCACCGAAGTCTTCACTCGTTTTATTGGCTCCGATATTAATGCCGACAATTCCGCCCTTTGCTTTTCGTTTTTTCAATTGACCCAAAGCAGCAGAATGACCTTTTGAATTAAAGCCAAGCCGATTGATAACGGCCCGATCTTCCTTCAATCGAAAAATGCGCGGCTTTGGGTTTCCGGGTTGTGGCAGAGGTGTGACGGTTCCAACTTCAGTGTGACCAAAACCCAGTGCCAACAGAGCGTCAGGCACGTCTCCATTTTTGTCATATCCAGCTGCCATGCCCAACGGGTTTGGAAAGTTCAAACCAGCAATATCTACATTTAGGCGCGGATCAAACCCAGCATGAAATCTCGGGTGCAGTCCTGTTTTTAAGCCGCGTATGGACAGCCCATGCGCTTGTTCAGCGTCAAACTTAAAGAAGAGCTCTTTGCCAATCTTAGAATACAGGCTCATCGACTAAGCGTCCCCAAGTGGCATTTGATGAACACCGTTTTCATCAAGTGGCATGGGTTTTTCCCAAATCACAGCGTCCATGGAAAGATGTGCATAGAGGTGCGGAAACAACGCGTCCCCGCGTGAAACTTCCCACTTCAAAGCTTCGCCCAACGCGTCTGTATCAACAGCAACCAACAGCAAGCCATCTTGACCTGTGAAGTGTTTGGCTGCGGTTTCGCGGGCCTGTTCTGCCGTAGAGAAATGAATATATCCATCCGCCAAATCAATCGGCGCACCTTCAAAAACACCTTTCGCCTTGGCTTTCTGCCATGCATCAGCCGGTGTGATTTTGTAGATAATTGAATCTGTCATTGCGGAAATCCTGAGATCGTCATTTGGCCGTGCGTGCCGCGTGTTGCCACAAATGGGTGCCAAAGAACAGGTGTTTCAAGAGATGTCCTGTGCGCGGTTTTTAAGAGTTCAACACTTTCGCGCGAAACGTATCTGGCAAAGCAACCGCCTTGCGGGCTGCGATGTCCATCATGAGCGCGGTAACTGCACCGCGATACAGCACATTTCCAGATATTCTATCTTTCACCTGATGGTGAAATGAAAATGTCTTCTCGCTCACCTGATCAACCCAACTGACAATCTCAGTGATCATTCCATTTTTCGGCAACGCGTGGCGTGTTGTTCTCATTTCAACAGCCACGCTTCCAAGGTTTTGCTTCTGCATCCATCCGCGATCAATTCCCATATGATGCCAAAGATGTCCTGCAGCGTCGCTGAACCGACTGATGTGATTTTCATCCAGCAACACACCTTCGTCATCACATTCTTTCGAAGAAATCACAGACAAATGGCTCAACACGCCGTTTCTAGTTTTTAACATTTCGTCAGCATCGACGATAGAAAGCGGTTTGCTTTGCAGGCTTCGAGGAAGAGCGGCATCAGGTATATTCAGAACGTGTGCGTTTTGAGCGTCAAATGAATTGGCAAATTCATCCACCGCGGTTGCGGACAGAACATCGCCACCTGCGCCATAGAGTTGGTGAACCAGTGTATTGGCACCCGCCACGGCGGCAGAGCGAACAGTCGTGTTGGCACTCATTCCGAGTTCTGAATGATAGCGTACATGCCGGTTGCTCCAGCGCTGCGGCTCCAATCCTTCACTCTGCTGAAAAACTGTCACGGCTTGACCAAATCGTTTCCAGTAAAACTGGACATTGAGATGCACGTTCTCATCGCATTCCCAAGAATTGACGAAGCTCTTATGGGTGACAATTCCAAAACTCATGTTCTTGCTGGTCCAACAGAATTCAGAAATGCGTCGATGCGTGCATTGCTGTCCATTGCGATTTTCAGATGTCGAAAACTCTGAAAAACATGACAACCACCGGGTGTGACGTGCAAATCAGCGTTGCCATTTTGAGCGTGCCAACGGCTCGCCATCAGCAAGCTGTCGTCCAGCAGAAGATCTTTCGTTCCAACGGAAAACAACGCTGGTGGCATGTCTTCCAAACTTGCAAAAAAAGGTGAGACATCTTCGTCACGAATGTTCTCACCATTTTGCAAATATCCGGTAGCAAACATTTGCATGTCGCGTGTGTTCAAAATCAACTTGAGCTGCCCCCAGTTTTTGGCGCTGGGACTTTGGCCAAGATCGTAAACACCAGCTGTTAGATTGGCACCATGAAATGGGCATTTGCCGAGAGCATTTCGCAAACGTAACATGGTCACAACAGAAAGATGAGCCCCCGCACTTTCACCACCAATTGTGAGTGTTTCGGTGTTGAGATCGTGCTCTCCTTGTAACAACCACAGTGCGGCCGTTTCACAATCATCAGGTCCGCAAGGATAGGGATGTTCTGGGGCGAGGCGGTAGTCAACGGAAACACAATTTAATAAGCAATTGTCGGCAATGTCTTGCAAACGTTCGTCTTGGCCATCCGCTGTCCCAAGCGCCCAACCGCCGCCGTGAAGATGCAAATACGTCCCCCGCGAGGTGCCAAGTTTTGGTTTGAAAATGCGAACTTTAACAGATGGGCGATTGCCAAATTCTACTAACTTGTTTTCCGCAGAAGCTTCTGCAGCTTCGATCGGGAAAGGTCCGCCGCCGTCAAGCCGTGCTTGCCGAATTTGCGCTGGCGTCTTGAGCCACATGTCATCAGCTTCAGCCTGAACCGCGATCATTTCTTCATTGAAAGCCCGAGTTTCAGGATCAATGGTTTCGTCTGAGAATAGAACGGGGTCTATAGAAAGCGGAACGGACATAAGGAGCTTAAACTTCCCGGCTTAAGAGCCGTAAATCATTAAGTGCTTCATCCTGTGCAGATTTTCCGGCCAGCGCGAAAACGCGGCCCAAGCCCAAGATGAGAAGACTTGCTAGCACACCAATTCCTGCAGCATAAATCGGTGGAAACCCGATCAGCTGGGAAAGCAATCCATTGTCAACGAATTGCGAAAGGTAAGGCGCTGCAATCAAAAGCGTTGTGATGCCCCCTCCCACGGCCATGGCCAAAGCGACCGCCCATGACGAAATTCGTGAGGCCCAAACGGCAATGGTCAAAGGAGCAAAAAGTGCGCCCGCCGAAATGCAGATTGCGGCTAGGAAAAGAGGGCCGATTTCTGGCGTGAAGTCTTGCAGCAAGAACAATAGACCTAGACATAAAACAACACAAAGCGCTCGTGTACCAAACATGGTCCGCTCGCCCGGATCCAAGTTCCGTGTTCGCCTCATAAGTCTGACAATTGCACTGGACAAAGCAAACACCGTGACAGAAGCAGAATTGATTGCAGCCAAAAGCAAGGCCAGAGCAGGAAGCATTTGCAGAACGGGTTGTTTTGATAGCGCTATCGACAGTTCACTCACATTTGCTGTGACCGCAAGAAGACCGATGGACAGTGGAAAGGCGCTCAATATCAAAAACCCAGAAAGCGCGCTCCATCCAAGGCTTTCCAACACGGTCACATGATGAGAACTGAGTGTGAGTCGTGACAAGGCGTGAGGCAAACAGGCAAAACCGCAACTCAAAACAAACGCAGCAAGAGCCGTGTGCAGGATATTGTTTGACAGCAAGCCAAGTCCGTTCAATCCAAACAACTCGGCCAGACCTAAACTGTTGATTGGATTGACTGCCCCTTCATAGGAAAGCGCAGCGATCAATTGGCTTGAGAAAAACCCGGAAACTGTGGCTGGCAAAAGCACGCAAATTAATATCCAGATCACCAGAATTGCATTGACAATGATCAAGGCCAACCAACCACCAATAAGGGTTGGCAGAGCAATGAGAACAACTACGAACGCCAACGCTTGCCAAGAACTTATACCCAGCATTTGTGACATCAAATGCGATGCCAAGCGCGCTTCGGTCACCAGCAGTAGGCCAAGAATGAGAGAAACAAAAACCAAAGCGACGAGTCCCACTCGTCGTTTGCCGTATCTCATCGCCATAAAACCTGAAACGGTAGAGACATTTGATCTTTGAAAAGCTGTTGCAAATAAAACAGTGCACAGCAACATGCCGATCATTACTGTCGGGGCAAGAATAAGACGCTCGGAAGAACCGACGATCAATAAAAAGCCAAGGAAGCCACCGCTCAACCAATCCGTGCTGCCCCCCAGGCCCGACGGTGCAACTCCTGTCAATCTGTTTGAAAAGAAGAAAACACGGCTTGTCATTGTTCGGCCAAACCAACCGCACGCCACTGCGGTGACGATCATACTCATTCCAATAATGGATACGGCCATTTCTATCGGCAACCCAAGGCGACTCAATAGAACCAAAGATAAATAGGCCAAAACAAATGCAATGCCGCCCAACCACAAAATGGTAACAATGCGTTTTGAGTCCAGACGTTTCTCATCACGCGAAATGTGATCAGCAAGGCTCATATCCGACCCCGCTTTGAGTGGGTTTCTTGCTGTGACGTCAAACCACCTGAACGAAGGTTGATGTGTTCACTTACACGAGCAAAGATCGCGATTGCAAATACCACCACGAGCGGAACGATCGATAACATGAGAGCGTTCAAACGCCCCAGATTTTCATCTGTTGGCGGATTGCTGAGCGCAACGCTGACAAACAACACTAGAGCGATCACAACTGCCAATCCAAACAGAGACAAAAGTCGGCTTTTTTGCCACCAACTGATTTTTGATTTTTGCATGAGGCGCATGTGAAGTCCGAGATCTGTCTGACCGTTGCAACAGAATTAAGATTTGCCGCTCTTTTTGGCAAAGCGCAACAATAACCTTGTTTTGTTCAAGGGAGTGTGCGGCAGCTTTTGTTCTCCGACCAATGTCCCATGGACTCAAGCGTTCAAAATTTATACCTATAATAACAGTCGTGACGACAAGGGGAATGGTGAGATGAACCCAGCTGCAACACCTGTGGCAACTCTGGTTATAGTAGATGATCATCCGCTGTTTCGTGGTGCTATGCGCCAAGCTCTGGAGGGCGGCCTCGATGCAGGTATGCAGGGTATAGGTCCTGCAGAAATTCTAGAAGCTGGTGATTTCAAACAGCTGCAGATCATTCTTGCTGAAACCAATGAAATCGATTTGGTCCTTTTGGATCTATCTATGCCGGGCGTGAGCGGATTTTCCGGTTTACTGTCTTTGCGCGCAGAACACGCATTGCTGCCAGTTGTGATCGTTTCCGCAAGTGATGAGCCAGCAACCATTCGTCGGGCTTTGGAATTGGGCGCTTCTGGCTTTGTGCCAAAATCTGCTGGCATTGATATCATTCGCGAGGCGATTACCAGTGTTCTGCGCGGCGATGTCTGGAAGCCGGAAGATGTGGAACTTGCCACTGAGTCGGATCCTGAGATCGCAGATTTGATTGCGCGTTTGGCGACACTCACCCCACAGCAGACTCGCGTTTTGTCCATGATTACGCAGGGGTTG
>CALHHQ010000353.1 GCA_938030645.1 uncultured Rhizobiaceae group bacterium | reverse complement strand
CCACTTCTGGCCTCACCGTTTAGTTTCTCGACTTATCGCGGGAGTTGAGGGGGAGGAGGTAATGGCTCGCTTCGAGCCCTTTGCTGACCTAATTGCAATCGCATGTAACTCCGTCTGCGACATCGCCCATTTGGAAATATGTAACCGCAAGGCCCCTAGAGGGTGGTGTTGTTGATAGCTCAAATGGCTGATACTTAAGCCATTATCAGAAAACGACGAAAACTGGGGGGAAGATGTTTTTCGGTAAGCTTAGGTACATCTCTGCAGCTGTTTTTCTGCTTCTATTAGCTTTCACTATTAAAAACTGTGTTCCAGAAAAAGCGGTTGAATCTCATTCAAAACTCATTCCGATGTTTTGGGTGAATGAGTCAGTGTTTATAGTGCGGCAGGGCGCCGAGCTATTTCGATATGGCGATAGTAAATTGCCCGAAAAAATTTCTAGCGCTCCACCGCCGATCGCCGATGCATGGGATCCCCAACTTCCCATTCTTCCAAGTGACCACAAAGCATTTTACAACGAAGGCAGTCGCGCATACGTGACGGTAAATGGCGAAAAACATCGAGTGGAAAATCGGAAATTTCTCAGGCAGAATGGTTTCAATCAACTTTTCCCACCGATGAAAGCCGTTCCATTCCAAACATATGCGCACTTAGGAAAAACAGGCATTCTAACAGTGCAGGAAGGGAAGGCGCAGAAAATAGAGCTTAACATTCCTCGAAATGGGAATTGGTCCGGCGTTTCAGTTGTTAAAGATGATCACTCGAAAAGGTTTTTTGCTTTTCAAGCGAACTGTTACCTTCAAGACAATACTTCAAATTGCCAGAGAAACGGATGGTGGTTGAGCCAAAGTTTAGAGGTTTTGTCGACCGTTATCCTACCGGAAAAAGACCTTCTTTATCCATCCGAGGACACAAACACATTTAGTTGTTTTTCGTGCGGTTGTAGTTGTTATACGCAAGAAAACGTATACGCCGTTGATGGCAATATTTATTTCCACATAGCTGGTTTTCCCCTAAGCAATACCCAACGCGGCCTTTACAAAGTTAATGTGTCTGCAGACGGAACTACAAGTTGGGAACAGGTCATACGAGGAAGAATCGAACCTCTACTCTCATTCTCACCATCTGGTTGCAAGGTGGCGTACATGAAGGTGTCTCGCTTTGGTGATAAGATCGATGTTACTGATTTGTGCCAGTAGTCGCCTTTGAGGCGCACTCGTTCGGGGTAGGATCTACAAGCCGCAACTCCAACAACGACACTTTTTGAATGTCTCAAAAGTCCGCAGAACTGCCATTCAAATTTCACTCAGAAAGCTTAAACTCGCATCCGCGGAACATCCTCAGGGTCCAATTTCAGTTCAATCAACATCGGCCCATCTCGCTTCTCAATAGCTTCAACAGCATTTTCCAATTCTTCATTAGATGTGACCAACACGCCTTTGCCACCTAGTGCCGTGGCAACTTCTGCGAAGCAGGGCCATTCGAATTCGGTGAGGCTCGGGTTCATATCGCGGTCGACGAATTGGATATGTTCTGCGCCATAGGCGGAGTCGTTGCAAACGATGATGATCAGATCTTGGTTGAGGCGCACTGCGGTGTTGAATTCGTTGATGCCACCCATCATGAAACCACCATCGCCCGTGAACAAAACCAGCGGCCTATTGGGCGCGGCAAAGCCAGCTCCGATAGCGTGCTGTAGGCCAATGCCGATAGACCCAAAATTTGTTGTGGCCATAAAACTTTGGGCATTGGGCGCTGAAATTCTGCACCACACCTCGGTCATGAAACGACCACCATCTGTGGTGAGCAATCGATCGTTTGGTAAGGCAACTTCAAGCTGTTCCAGTGCATGGATGAAATTGACGGTACCATCCTTGGACTTCGTTGATTTTGCTGGAGGGTGGGCGTTCAAAGCGTTTGCGTCGAGTTCTTTGGTAAAGCCACTGGGTGGAATTTCTGCTTCATCAAGCCAATGCACAATGTTGTCGGCAGTCAATCCAGCATCAGCTACGAGTGCGGCATCAGGGTGGAAATTCTTGCTCACTTCCGTGATGCGGTTGTTCACCAGAACAACTCGTTTGCCTTTCACCAGCGCACCATGGTCTGTGGTGAAATGGTGCAGGCTGGAGCCGAATGCAATCACACAGTCGCTTTTATCGATAGCATCATATGTGCCAGGTGTGCTGAGCGTACCAAAAATGTCCATGTTGTATGGGTGGTCATTGAACATGCCCTTGGCTTTGAGCGTCGTGGCCAATGGCGCTTCCAAACGATCGGCCAACGCAACAAGTTTGTCTTCGCTGCCAATGGCACCGCCACCTGCCAAAACAACTGGACGTTTAGCCGATGCGATCATGCCAATCGCTTCATCAAGATTATCGCCCTCCAGAACTGTCATCGGAGCACTGAATACGGGATAGACGATCTTCTCATGTTCGACTTTCTGCCACATCTGATCGGCAGGCATGTTCAGAACAATCGGCCGTTTCTCCACCCGTGCGCGATAGATCGCTTTGGCCACGTCGGCGGTTGCG
>CALHHQ010000352.1 GCA_938030645.1 uncultured Rhizobiaceae group bacterium | reverse complement strand
TCTATTCGCGTGGCAGTGGCTTGCCGCGAACGAATGCCAAGGCTTTCAAAGCCTAAAATCGCTGTATCATTCAGCGTTATACTGTCCAGTTCCGCTGACGAAATTGATGCTTCCGCGGACCGCAATGCATCACCTATTGCTTGCAGACTTTGACCTAAATCAACTTTTGTCTGCCAGATGTCTTTGGTTGCGGATCCCGGATCTTCTGCAACGCCGATATAAGGCAATATGGAAACCGCTGATTTGTTCAGCGCAATACTTTCGGCTTTCACCTCACCGCTTAAAAATGGCAAAGCTTTCAGTTGAACCGAAATATCATTGACGACACCAAGATTGGTGTTCTGCTTGTCGAGCAGTTTTACGTTTGCAGCCTTGATTGAAATTAGGCCACGTTCACCCAACGCGACATTGGCATCGCCTATCTTTGCTTGGTAGTTTTGACCCAGCAATTGGGTGATTTGATCTTCAAGCCCTGCCCGCAATCGTTCGTTGGAAACTGGACCTTGGGACAACATAAAAATGATTCCGCCCACGCCGAAGACGGCCAACACAAACAGTGCTAATAACGAACGAACAATCCATGATCGCCGTTTCTTGTGCTTTGGTTTTGCGACACTGGCTTCACCACGCAAAGGTACGCGATCTTGCGCTTGCGCAGATGGAAATTCGGCAAGATCTGGTTGGTCAGACTTTTTGAATCTTACGTTCATAATTCAGAAATGCGTCTTTCCCATCGAATCAGCCAAACGCTCCGCTAAACACTACGGCTTACTTTGCGTCATATCCAAAGAATAAATGGATGAAAATCGCAGCGACAAGAATGCCCCTTGCCTTACCGTTGTTTGGTTGACACACAAGTATGGTGATTTTGAGTGTTTGCGATTTAACGGAGAACCGCATGTTGAATATCGGTGATAAGGCCCCTGCTTTCGAATTGCCTGGCAATGGTGATGAAACGATATCGTTTCCAAACGGCAAGGCAGCGATTGTCTATTTTTATCCTAAAGATGACACCCCCGGCTGCACCACTGAAGCCATTGAATTCAGCGCCGCCAAAACCGAATTGGAAAAAATAGGCGTATCGGTCATTGGCATGTCACCGGATACTGCGGCCAAACATGATAAGTTCTCAAAGAAACACGATCTAACCATTGCTTTGGCTGCAGATGAGGAAAAGACGGCACTGGAAGCTTACGGCGTTTGGGTGGAGAAAAGCATGTATGGCAAAACTTATATGGGGGTTGAGCGATCGACTTTTCTAATCGATGCGGATGGCAAAATTGTCGAGTTGTGGCGCAAAGTGCGCGTAAAAGGTCATGTGGACGCTGTGGTTGAAGCCGCGCGACAACACTTTGGCTAACGCGCCTTCTGAAGCATATTTTCAACCAAGCGAATGGCCAGACCGTTGGCAAAACCGTTCGGACAACAACCATCGACCCGACTCTCTGCAAGAAGGTGCTGTAAAGGCTTTGGGTGCAACTGTCCTTGAAGATAAAGTTGCTTACACGCGAGAAACAGCACGGCATTGGTTTGATGGCAAGCTGGGTCTGGGAGGTGTCTTGGCAACAACTTTACCTCAACGTCCAGGGCGACCAGATCTTCCCAAACTCATTCCGCCTCAAAACATCAAACGTCGATCTCTGCGATCTGAAAAAGGGCGTTTTGCGCTTCTTCATGCGATTGCGCATATCGAATTAAACGCAATCGATTTGGCTTGGGATATTGTCGCCCGTTTTGCCAACCAAGGTATGCCGCGGAGCTTTTATGATGGATGGGTGCGTGTTGCCCTGGAGGAATCCAAGCATTTCTCCTTGTTGCAAGAACGCTTGGCAGAGCTTGGTGGTTCTTATGGTGATCTGGATGCCCATGATGGATTGTGGGAAGCGGCACAATCCACGTCCCATGGACTGACGGCACGTTTGGCAGTCGTTCCGCTCATTCTCGAAGCTCGTGGGTTGGACATCACACCTTCTCTTCTGGAAAAGATGGATGAGATTGGCGATCACCGTTCTGCACGTATTTTCCAAATCATTTATCGCGATGAACAAGGCCATGTTGCGGTTGGTGCAAAGTGGTTTCGTTATTTGTGTTTGCGGGAAGGCCGTGAACCCGCTGCAGCATTTCAAGAGATGGTGCGAAAGCACTTTCGCGGACCTCTCAAACCGCCCTTCAACGATATGGCGCGTGCCAGAGCAGGCCTTACGCCCGGGTTTTATCGCACACTTTCCAGTGCGGGCACCTGAACCAAGCGGCTCAATAATAAGGTTCCGTTAACTATAAAAGTCGATACTGGAGTTCTCTTAAAGACTCACAGCCGGTGTCATGACGCGTCCTTTTCCATTCCCAAATGGCAATACTGCTCAGCCAGCAAGCTTGGAAATGCGCCTGAATGTTGCGCAAACGCCGAACCATAACAGCAGCATTGATACGTTCTCAGTTTCCATGCCACGCAATCGAGTGTTGGCAATTGGCGGATTGCTCAGCGTTTTCCTTATGGCCGTTCTCGTGTCAGGTTCTTATTTGATGCTACGAGACGACATGATGGGCGCGACGCTCGCGAACCACGCGCGGATGCAACAAGCCTATGAAGACCGCATCACAAGT
>CALHHQ010000351.1 GCA_938030645.1 uncultured Rhizobiaceae group bacterium | reverse complement strand
ACTGTTGCGTCGCGTTGGCTTCAAAGATTGGCAATCTTGGCGGGCAATAAATCCGAGGTTGCGATGAAACTGCGTGGGCAAGTTTATCTGGATTGGGCCAATCAAATAGACCAACCTGATCATCCACCTAAAGCCTGTTCTCAACCAAAGCCGACCCCACCGATTTCGGTTAGACCGAAAGGCTTGTCAATTACAGATATCGAAACATGGGTCAAAGACCCTTATGCGATTTACGCCAAGCGTATCTTAAAATTGTCAGCTCTCGGACCGTTGATCAGAGAGGCAGATGCTCGAGAGAAGGGAACTCTTTTTCATGAGATCTTTGAGGATTTTGTGGGGGCAGATGGGTCACTTGATTTTGAACCTGCCTATGAGCGGTTGATTAAAATCGCAAAAGAGAAATTCAAAACCAGTGTCTTGCCGCCAGAAGTTCAGGCCATGTGGTGGCCACGCTTTGAAACCATCGCCGAAGCATTTATAAAATGGCACCAAGTGGCGATGACGAACATTGATTCTATCCACATTGAGAAAGATGGTCGCACGAGTGAAGGACTAGATGATTTTACCCTCCGCGGCAGAGCAGATCGCATAGATGTTTTGAAAGATGGGCGCATCGCTCTGCTGGACTATAAAACTGGTTTGTCGCCAAATGTTTCCGCCGTCAAAAACCACGATGCACCGCAATTGTCTTTGGAAGCGGCCATGGCTGCGCGGGGTGCATTTGGTGAAGAATTGCAGAGATCAGCTGCAGAGCTCGCTTACATCAGATTGCGCCCAAAAGACGAATTGAAAGTTGATCGGATTGGCCATGATGAACGATCAACCAAAGACGATGACGCTGAAACTCTGGCCGAACATGCTTGGAACCGTTTAGCTCTTTTGGTGACGGAATATCAAAAAGAAGACATGGCCTATCGGTCTAAAGCACGCTTCATTTCTGAAAATGATTGGGTAAGTGACTACGACCATCTGGCGCGGGTGAGCGAATGGTCAACAGCTGAAGATGGTGCAGAAGAATGAGCACCCCATCCCTGACAGTTGATGATCGTACCAACCAACAACAGGCTCTGGCGTCTAATCCCAATACATCGGTTTGGGTGTCTGCCAATGCAGGTTCTGGCAAAACAACTGTTCTCGCCCGTCGCGTTGTGCGGCTGCTGTTGAATGGTACTGACCCCTCACGAATATTGTGTATCACCTACACCAAAGCTGCTGCCGGCGAGATGGCCAACAAAGTGTTTGAAACCCTCGGAAAGTGGGCTGTTATTTCCGATGAAGGCCTTCGTGAAGAACTTATTAAGGTGGAACAGAAGGCTCCTACAAAAGCACAGTTGGAGCGGGCGCGAACTCTGTTTGCGCGTGCTTTGGAAACGCCGGGTGGTCTGAAAATACAAACAATTCATGCCTTCTGCGAGGCGCTTCTTCATCAGTTCCCGCTGGAAGCCAATGTACCTGGCACTTTCACAGTTGCAGATGATCGAACCCAAAAAGAACTCTTAGAACAAGCACGACGCCGCGTTTTGTTGGAAGCCTATGCGGATCCTCGATCCGATCTGGGCAAAGCATTTGCCAGTATGTTGGAGTTTGCGAGCGACTCTGCAATAGAAAAATCCTTGAAAGAGGTCATCACGAAGCGCGAAGAATTGATCGCTTGGCTGGATGCCGCAGGCAGTCCAGCAAATGTTGAACAACAAGCTCGAAGGAGATTCCAGTTTTCTGCCGATGAAACGCGAGAGAGTCTCGTCCAAGGCCATCTTGCCGAAACTTCATTGAATGATGAATGGTGGGAGCAACTGCAAAGTGCTTGTCTTGGCATAGATGAAAGCGGCGCAATCACACTTCAAGCTCTTTCGCGTCGATGGTTGGACAATAAGGATGCAGAGACAAGACTTTCAGTGCTCGAAGATCTTGTTTTAACCGGCAAGGGCGAAGCACGAAAATTGGGCCGCTATCCATCCAAGGCCGTATGTGAGATCCTGCCAAACGTTAAGGCAGACATTGGCGCAGAATCTGAACACCTCATTGCAGCAAAATTGCGCTTCAACACTCTTGATTCAATCATCAACAGCACGGGCTTTTTCACATTCGCTTCCGCTATGATCACGCGCTATCGCGAAGAAAAGCGTGTTCGTGGTTTGCTTGATTTTGATGACCTTGTGTCGCGCACAGTTGATTTGTTGCAACGATCTGATGCCAGTGCGTGGGTGCTGTTCAAACTCGATTGGGGCATTGACCATTTGCTCTTAGACGAAGCTCAGGACACCAGCCCGCGTCAATGGCAAGTTGTGGAAGCGCTGGCAAATGAATTCTTTGCCGGTGCATCTTCGCGTGATGTGAAGCGCACTGTTTTTGCAGTGGGTGATGAAAAACAATCTATCTATTCGTTTCAGGGAGCTGAGCCAGCAAGCTTTGCGCTACAGAAAAGACTGTTCAACAAAAAGGCCGACGACAGCGGCAAAGACTTCAAAGAAGCAAGCCTCGGTTTATCATTCCGTTCAACCGAAGACGTTTTGGGCGCTGTCGACAAAGTGTTCAACAACACCCCGTATGAAACTGCTGTAACTGCCCAAGGAGATTATCAACCTCATACTGCCGCGCGCAAAAATGATCCCGGTCATGTGGACGTTTGGACAATGGAGACTGCGCCGAGTGTGGAACTGCCAGAAGAATGGCACGAGCCAGTCGATCAATCTGACAATCAGCATCAAGCTGTTCGAACGGCAAACCGAATTGCGGATCAAATTGCAGATTGGCTCGACAAAGGAGAGCGATTTGATGCGTCCGGGAAAACGATTACTGCTGGTGACATTATTGTCCTTGTGCGTGCGCGAGACCGTTTTGTAACGGCCATCAACCGTGCTTTGAAAGACAAGCGTATTCCTGTGGCTGGCAGCGATCGGTTGACGCTTACAAATCATATCGCCGTTCAGGATCTCATCACACTGGGCCAAGTTATTGTCACTCCCCAAGATGACTTGTCCCTAGCAGCACTTCTGAAAAGCCCTTTGTTTGGCATGAGTGAAGAAGAGTTATTTGATCTTTCCCAAACCCGTTTCAAACCCAATTACGAAGCCAGTCTTTTTGAAGCTTTGTCGGAAACGGATGGCACCACATTGCATTTCCACTTCCAGCGGTTGCAAGAATGGATGCGTCGTGTGGACAAGATGCCGGTCTACGAATTTTTTGGACAAGTCTTGGGCGCTGATGGAGGCCGAAAGAAGTTTCTATCCCGCCTTGGACCCGAAGTTGAAGAGGTGTTGGATGCATTTTTGGCGATAACACTTGAGCACGAACGTTCTGGCTTGCCGGGAATGCAGAGTTTTCTAGAAGCACTTCTGCAAGAAGAGCCAGTGATCAAGCGGGAGCAAGATCAAGTTCCTAATGAAGTGCGGGTCATGACAGTGCATGCATCCAAGGGTTTGGAAGCACCTATCGTGTTTTTGGTCGACAAAGGAAGTCCAGCCTTTCAGTCGGGTCATGCTCCGACCATTTACAATTGGGGCGACAGTGACAACACGGACATCAGCCAGAAAGGGTCGTTATGGGTTCCGAAGAAGGAGCAACATGGCAGTGAAACCTTGGCCAGTTTCGCTGAAGCCAAACAAAAGGCTGAAGACGAGTATTTGCGATTGCTTTATGTAGGCATGACCCGTGCCAAAGATAGGCTCATTGTCTGCGGGTATCACGGCAAAACAACGGTTCAAGACCCAAATTGGCATAGAATTGTCAGCACCGCTTTGCAGCCTCAAGCTATACCCTTGCATGATAATGATGGCGAAGAGATAGGAATGCGATGGCATAGTCCCAATCGGCAAGAACCTCAGCCGGTGCATCATGAAGACGAGGCACCGCCGGCCAACGTCACAGCCGCTGCATTACCAGGGTGGATTGGTCACAAGCTTCCCCTAGAAAGTGCTTTGCCAAGACCTTTAAGTCCATCAGGTGCACAAGCCTTGATTGATGAAAGTCAGGCTTCAGAAGGAGATATTTTATCTCTGCTGGAGACGTCTGCAGCTCCTGTTGA
>CALHHQ010000350.1 GCA_938030645.1 uncultured Rhizobiaceae group bacterium | reverse complement strand
GTTTCAAAACACTGGTGAATCCATAAAGATCGATAGCCTCGCCGTGGGCTTCGCGGGCGGCTTTTTCAAGCACCTTTGCGTCTTCTGTGCTCACCGCATAATGCTCGCTCAAAACCGCGTGCAGTTTAGCTTCTTCTTCAGGGCGTATTTTCCCATCAGCTGCCATCACTTGCACCATCAAAGCAGCTGCCGCCAAACGTTTGTCGAGGGGTGGTTTTTCCGAATTGGGTTCGTTGGCAAGGCCGAACAGAGATTTGATTTGATCAAGCATAGGAAAAGTGTCGGTTGATTTTCAGCAAGCTTAGAGTGCTTTTATGCATTTGAGAATGTGCATGGAGCAGAAATCAACTAGCGTGGTGCAATTGCATCACTGGTTCAGTTTGCGTTTTACCAGCTCTGCCATTTGGTGGTTCAGGGTGATTTCGCTTGTTCTGCCCAAACGATTGATCATGGAAACAACATCCGCCTGTTCTTCAACGTTCAACCACTCTTGAAGTTTGGCGCACAGCCTTGTTGTGGTTTTGCGGGGATCAAGCGCTTGATTGCCAACCCATTCGGCATAAACCATCGCTTCAACAGCCTGTTCTTCGTCGCTGATGGTGAGAATTCCTGTTTCACCAAATCCTGCTGTGCGGGGGTGAGAGATGGGTCTGCGATCACGGTTGAGAGTAATGTTGCAGCAGCAATAACCGGGTGATCAATGGCAGTGACGGGAGAGCCTTCGGCCTGTTTGCGGATTTTGTTTCTGCGAATTTTACCCTGCGCACGACCAATAGCATCCATGGCTTCTGACCCGGCTTGGCGCAAATATTTTAGGCGATACCACCAAAAAGCCGCCGCGCCTAAAGTACTTAACACGAGAAAAAGTATATGCATTTTGTAGTTCCCCAGTTTCCAACGTGACCATAACCATCAATTCCAAAGCAAATATTAAACTCCATAACTGACAAAAGGTGTATTTAATTTGCGATCAATAAAATCATGATTCCATATCATATACTTAAAAATTGGGGTAACATTTCTAAAATATATCGCCTTTATCAGTAAATCATCTGAATGGAGTAGTTAGAGATGATTGAACATGAGTGGGTGTGTCCTTGTTGCGGTGAAACGCAATCAGGCTTGTTAGACTCAATGGCATACCAAAGCCCAGACGAGTGGTTGGACAAGGGGTGGCTTGCTCGTGCTTTCAGTCACCACAGTGACGATTTTTGCCTCATAAGAAAGTTTGGCCAAACTCGCTCGAACTACATACGCTGTATCATGTCATTTTCGATCAAAGGTGAAGCGAATGAAATAATGTTTGGTGTTTGGATGTCCGTTTCTCGCAAAAGCCTCAGGGTTTACGAAGACGGATTTAAAAGTGGGGCCTATGAAAAGAGTCATTGTTTTGGCTATTTGAGTAACAACATCTTTGGTTTTGAAAACAGCCGCGGATTGCATGCCAACATCGATTTTGGAACGGACAATCAACGCCCAAAAGTGTTCTTGGATGACTGCGATCATGAAATTTTTGAAGCTCAACAAAATGGGCTAGACTTAGACTACATTGAGCGATTGACCGCAGCGATGAGTGGGCACGCTTGACTTAAGACTTTGGATTTCAATCGTCTTTAAATTTGCGCTTGGTGTTCCACCACGGGAACCACGCAACTAGGAATGATGCGATGAGGCCAATGAAACCCTTGGAGGTGTTTCTGCGAAAGGCGGCGGATTCGCTTTCCAATTGGGTGTCGTCACGAGCGTCGATAATGGCGGTTGCGTCTTTGAAATTTTCTTGGAGTACCATCACACGAATACCACCCACGGCGACTGCCATATGAGGGGCGGTGGAATTTATGCCGCCGTCAAATACAAACGCCTCAATACCAGAGGCATTGAGGCGTGATTTCAGAACTTCTGCTTCTGGCTGGCTGTAGCAAACGTGGGCGGTTGCCAGGGCCAAATTTTTATACTCTGCGCTCGATCATCATTTTTTTGATCTCGGCGATGGCCTTGGCGGGGTTCAGACCTTTCGGGCAAGCCTGCGCGCAGTTCATAATTGTGTGACAGCGATACAGGCGGAACGGATCTTCAAGATCATCGAGACGTTCGCCCGTGGCTTCGTCACGGGAATCGATCAACCAGCGATAGGCTTGCAACAATGTTGCGGGGCCAAGATAGCGGTCGCCATTCCACCAATATGAAGGGCAAGATGTGGAGCAACAGGCGCAAAGAATGCACTCATAAAGACCATCGAGTTTTTCGCGGTCTTCAGGGGACTGTTTCCATTCTTTCTCCGGCTTCGGTGTCACTGTTTTCAGGTAGGGCTCAATAGAGCGGTGCTGGGCGTAGAAATTGGTCAGGTCCGGAACCAGATCTTTCACCACCGGCATATGTGGCAGTGGGTAGATTTTCACGTCGCCAGACACTTCGTCCATGCCCTTTGTGCAGGCCAAAGTGTTGGTGCCGTCAATGTTCATGGCGCATGAGCCACAAATGCCTTCACGGCATGAACGGCGGAAGGTGAGGGTCGGGTCGATGTTGGATTTAATCCAGATCAACGCATCCAGAACCATCGGTCCGCAATCATCGGTGTTCACCGTATACGTGTCCACACGCGGGTTGCCTTCATCATCGGGCGACCAACGGTAAATCTTGAACTCACGGGAAGGTGCCGCAGCATCGGACGCAATTTTAGTCCACACTTTGCCTTCTTCAAGACGAGAGTTTTTGGGGAGGGCTAATTCAACCATTGTTCTTGTTCCTTAGTACACCCGAGCCTTCGGCTTGATGTAGCTGACTTCGTTGGACAGCGTGTAGTTGTGCACAGGGCGGTCGCCCAGGGTGACTTTCTTTTTATCGATGTCAGCAAAAGCCAGTGTGTGGTGCATCCAGTTTTTGTCGTCGCGGTCCGGATAGTCTTCGTGGGCGTGGGCACCACGGCTTTCTTTGCGTGCGGCAGCGGATTCCATGGTCACGACAGCCTGTGAAATCAGGTTGTCGAATTCCATTGTTTCCACAAGATCAGTGTTCCAGATCAGGCCTTTGTCTTCAACGGATACGTTGTCGGAATTGGACCACACATCGCCTATCTTTTTCTGACCTTCTTCTAGAATTTCGCTGGTGCGGAACACGGCGCAATTTGTTTGCATTGTTTCCTGCATGGCATCGCGCAATTGGGCAGTTGGTGTGTCGCCACTTGCAAAACGGAAATGATCGAGGCGTGACAGGGCCAAGTCGCCAGCATCTGCTGGAAGTGGAGCTTGGGTTTCGCCGGCTTGCACAGTTTCTTGGCAACGCAGCCCAGCTGCACGGCCAAACACAACAAGGTCAATCAATGAGTTGGAACCGAGACGGTTGGCACCGTGAACGGAAACACATGCCGCCTCGCCAACAGCCATAAGGCCGGGCACGACAGTGTCTGGATCGCCCTTGGCTTTGGTCAGCACTTCACCGTGATAGTTGGTTGGAATGCCGCCCATATTGTAGTGCACGGTTGGGATCACAGGGATCGGGTCTTTGTTCACATCAACACCAGCAAAGATTTTTGCGGATTCTGAAATGCCGGGCAAGCGTTCTGCCAAAAGTGCTGGGTCGAGGTGATCGAGGTGCAGATAAATGTGATCGCCTTTGGGGCCAACGCCACGGCCTTCACGGATTTCCATGGTCATGGAGCGTGACACCATATCACGTGGTGCAAGGTCTTTCACAGATGGGGCATAACGTTCCATGAAACGCTCGCCCTCGGAGTTGACGAGATAGCCGCCTTCGCCGCGTGAGCCTTCGGTGATCAAACAGCCTGCGCCGTAAATACCTGTCGGGTGGAACTGAATGAACTCCATATCTTGCAACGGCAGGCCAGCGCGCAGAACCATGCCATTGCCATCACCTGTGCAAGTGTGGGCTGATGTACAAGAGAAGTAAGCACGGCCATATCCGCCAGTGGCAAGAATGGTTTTGTGGGCGCGGAAACGGTGCAGTTCGCCCGCTGCCAAATCCATGGCGATCACGCCACGGCAAGCGCCGTCTTCCATGATCAAATCAATTGCGAAATATTCAATATAAAATTCTGCGTCATATTTCAGGCTTTGCCCGTAAAGCGTGTGCAACATGGCGTGGCCTGTACGGTCAGCCGCAGCGCATGTGCGTTGGGCTGGTGGGCCTTCGCCAAATTCTGTGGTCATGCCACCGAACGGACGCTGGTAGATTTTGCCTTCTTCGGTACGCGAAAACGGCACGCCGAAATGGTCGAGTTCGTAAACAGCCTTGGGTGCTTCACGACACAAATATTCGATTGCGTCTTGATCGCCAAGCCAGTCGGAACCCTTGACGGTGTCATACATATGCCACTGCCATGTGTCCTTGCCCATATTGCCAAGGGAAGCTGCAACGCCGCCTTGGGCAGCAACTGTGTGTGAACGGGTTGGGAACACTTTGGTGATGCAGGCGGTTTTCAATCCGGCTTGTGCCGCACCCAATGTGGCACGAAGGCCAGCGCCGCCAGCGCCTACAACACACACGTCAATTGTGTGGTCGATAAATTCGTAAGTGCCATTTAGGTTTGCAGTTTTTTTATCCGCTTTACCGTTTGGTTTTGCTTTTGCGTTCTTCGCCAAAGTGTCAGCCTCCAAAGCCGAGTTTTAAAATCGCAAATGCGCAGGTTGCGCCAATCACGATTGCAAAAAATGAGTTGGCAACCAACAGGGCTTTGCCTGCTGCGCCATGTACGTAGTCTTCGATGATCACCTGCATACCGAGCTTCATATGATAGATGCCGGCGCCAATCACCATCAACATAACAATAGCCACGAAAGGGCTGGAAAGGTATGCGACCGTTTGTTCATAACCGACACCATTCAGGCTGATGATTGTCCATATGAAAAACAGCATGAGTGGAATATTGGCTATGGCCGTGAGGCGCTGACGCCAAAAGTGTTCGGTACCATCTTTTGCAGAGCCTAACCCGCGAACCCGGGAAAGAGGTGTGCGCATGTCGTTTTGATTTGCCATGATTTTGCTCCCTACCTTACCACGTAGCCGATGATCCAAATCAATATGGTGAGAACACCAGATGCGATTGGATGCAGTTTTGCCATTTGGGTTGTGAAGTCTTTTTCAAGGCCAGCACCTGTGTCTTGCACCAAATGTTTGATGCCGCCGAGCATGTGGTGCATCAGCGCGAATGTGTATGCGAATAAAATCAAGCGGCCGAGGAATGAACCAAAGAACCAAGCAGCTGTTTCAAATGATCCGGCGCCAGAAGCGGTTGCGATCAGCCACCAAGCCACAAGAATTGTTCCGAAATACAGCGCCGCACCCGTGATGCGATGAAGGATCGACATTACCATGGTTGGAATGGGCTTGTAGATCATCAAATGTGGAGACAGCGGGCGCTCTTTATTGGCACCAGCCTGAATTGGAGTGTCACTCATATCGCAATGCCGCAATCGGCTCCCTAAAGCGTTGTCAGTGTTCTTTAGGCCAAGGGTGCGGAGAGGTCAAAGGGGATAAAAGTCTAACGTCGAGATGGTCGCAAAATTCTTGTTGGTCTGTGAAACTTGACCTGAGCAGTGGGACTGTGGAACGATGGTTGACGTTGCGGCAAGTCAACAAGAGGGCAGGGACGAGAAATTCGCTTACTGTAGGAAATGTAAATGCGTCACTTAATGATTTCAGCAATGGCCCTATTGGCCGTGCTGGCCTTTTCAAATTTTGGTACCACAAGTGCTGAAGCAGGAAAGCGCCATCACAAACCGGTTTTGAAAACTCATCATGTGAAGGCTCCCGGCCACCGTCGCCATCGTGCGCGTCATCATGTTCGGCATCGCAAATTCACGCGCCATCGCCGCTATAAACGTCACGTCAGGTCTTCATTTAAACGCAGTCACCGTTCGCGTTATCGTGTCATCCATACGTCACGCAGAGCACATCATGTGAAGCGTTATAAGCGTCATCGTCGTTCTGGTGTCACGCACCACAGACATCGTGATCATGGACATGCGGTTCATCATCATCATCGCGCTGGTGGAAAATACCGCAATCGCACACAGTTTTGTCGTCGCAATTGGGAACTTCATCACGGTCACAAGGTCGTCGTGCGGCGTTGCGTTTGGGTGCACAACAGCAAGCTGCACCGTTACAGCGGGCACTAAAGCAGAAACAAAGATTTTCTCAGGCGGCCAATGGTACGGCTGCCTGAGCGACTTTTACGCAATCGCGTCCACTGTGTTTGGCGAGATACAAAGCCTTGTCCGCCATGGCGAAAAGATCGCGATATTCGTCTTCGCTGTCCCATTGGGCAATGCCAAAACTTGCTGTGCAAGTTGTGTCGCCAACCACTTCAGATAGATCTAGATTTGATAAAGTGCTGCGCAATTGTTGGGCGACCAGCTTTGCGCCAGTTTTATCTGCATTCCACAGCATGAGTGCAAATTCTTCTCCGCCGATTCGCCCCAAAATGTCAGTAGAGCGAGCGGTTTGCCGCATAATCGCACCAAAGGCCTTGATCACTTCATCGCCAGCCAAATGTCCATAAGTGTCATTGATGTTTTTGAAATGATCGAGATCACAAATAACAAATGAGACAGGCACGCCAGCACGTTTGGCTCTGTCCATCGTCTCATGCGCGAGTTCTTCAAAACGTTCGCGACGTTGCAGGCCTGACAGCTCATCCGTCATGGCTTGGGCACTAACGATCGTCATGGAATCGCTGACGCAAATCATCGCAATTGCAACAGCAATAGCGCAAAGCTGCACTGTCAGCACCATGTTCAGGATGATCCAGATGGAGGAAGTCTGAAATGTTGCAATGTTCAGCACCGGTTGATTGAACCAAATGAATACGCTTTGCAGCAAAGATGAAAATGAAGTCACATACAGTATTTTGGGGATATATCCGTTGGTGAGTGACGATTTGCGTGTTTTGTCCAGCTGAACAGCGACGGTCACAAACATCAAACTAGCCGTTAAACAGCCAATCGCGGCCATGTGGCTGACATTGCCAAACATGAAACCAGCCACCGCAGTGGCGGCGGTCCCCGCAAAGACGATCGAAAGCAGCGTTTTGAGAGGTGTTTTCAAGTTCAATCGGCTCATGAATGCATGCGCCGTTGAGGCGATTGAAGCCATTGCCAATCCACATGTGATCACGAGTGAAAGCGTCGAAAATTTTTCGGGCATCACAGACGACTGACCAAATGCGACACCAACCAGCGCATAGCTGAAAGCAAAATGCTTTACGTAATCGAGATCAGGCCTTCTTCGCCAGAACACGAAGAACACGATTGCAAATAAAAATGATATGGCTGGGGTTAAAATCCCCACGACAAGTTGAGCACCCATTTTTCCGTTCCCTGCTTCATCCCCCATGCAAAAACTACCTGATGAACGTTGGGATGAAGTCAAAACCGGACCTTCAATTTATTCTATTTGCGAAAGCTTTTGTTAACTGGTTGGGCGGGCCTCACAGCTTGTTGAAGAAAAGTGCATTGGTCCTGCCTTGAGGTCGCCTTCAATTGTGCTCACTAGAAAGCCTCAAGAAAATAGAAAGGCCTCATCCTATGTTTCGTTCCAGTTTTGCAGCGCTTGCAGCTTTAACATTGTTCTACTCGGCCCCAGCTTTGGCCGCTGAAAAAAACCTCATCGTCGCTGGCGGATGTTTTTGGTGTATCGAAAAAGATTTTGAAAATGTGTCTGGCGTGAAAGAGGTTGTGTCTGGCTACACAGGCGGCACCAAAAAGAACCCAACCTACAAATCTCATGAGGGCCATCGAGAGGCTGTGAAGATCATTTTTGACGATACAAAGGTAGATTATGCAACGCTGTTGCATACCTTTTGGCGCACCGTGGACCCAACAGATGCTGGGGGGCAGTTCTGTGATCGTGGACATGCTTACACCACTGCGGTTTTTGTGAATTCGAGTGAAGAGCGTAAGCTTGCCGAAGCGTCAAAGAAGGAAGCCGAGAAAGACTTGGGTCGCAAGATTGTGACACCGATAGTTGCCGCTTCGCTATTTACGAACTCAGAGAACTATCATCAAAATTATTACAAGAAAAATCCGGTGCGC
>CALHHQ010000349.1 GCA_938030645.1 uncultured Rhizobiaceae group bacterium | reverse complement strand
TCCATCAATTCGAACGGTCCCCGCATTTGGAAACTGTGCGCCTACCAATAGTCGCGCCATTGTAGATTTGCCTGAACCAGATGGCCCAACAATGCCAACCACATCGCCTGCATTCACCGCAAAAGAAATACGGTTCAAAATGGGATCACGGGACATGCCACCTGGTGCCATAACGAGAGCGGCCTCAACAGTTATGTTGCCAGCGGGTTTCGGCATGGAGATTTTTTCAGCTTCATCGCCAGCTTCTTCCAGAGTGGCTGTGAGGCTTTTCCAAGAACGCCATGAGGCCACATATTGTTTCCAACCGCCGATCACCTGATCGATTGGTTGTAGGCCGCGGCCTGAAATAATGGATGAAGCAAAAATCATACCGGCAGTCATCTCACCGCGCAGAACCAACAGCGCACCCACCCCAAGAATTGCGATTTGGAGACCCATTCTGATTGTTTTGGAAATGCCTGAAAGCACGGCGTTTCGCGTATCGACACTGCCCTGCGCCAGCATGGAATCAGCATTTAAATGCCCCCAAATACTGATCCCGTTGCCGGTCATGCCCATGGCACGCAGAGACTCTGAATTGCGGGCAATTGATTGAGCCGTTGCGAAGGCCTATCCTTGGCGCTGTGAAGCTGTTTGGGACGCTTTTTTGGTCACCATTTGATTGACGATCGCAATCACAAACAAAACAACGGCACCCGCAACGGTGATGTAAAAAAGCGTTGGGTGTATGAAATACAAGATCCCGATGAAGAGTGGGGCAAACGGCAAATCGAGCAAAGCAAACACCGCGCGTGATGCGATGAAGCCACGAACGGCTGCCAAATCGCGCACGGGCTGCACATTTGCTTCACCCAAACGACTGCTCATCATAGCTACGCGCACTGTATCTGCGCCCAACTTCACTTCAAGCTTAGCTGCTGCGCGGGCCGCTACAATAGCACGAATAGCTTCCAGCAAGCCGAGCACCACCAAAGCAGCGACTGCAATTACAGACAAGAATTTTAGAGTGTCCATGCTTTGGCTCGGCAAAACACGGTCATATATCTGCAACATATAAAGCGGCATGGTGAGGAGCAGCAGGTTCACAATCAATGAAAACACGCCCAGCAGAATGAGAATTCCGCGAAATTGAGCGCGCGCAGCTTTAAGACTTTTCATAGATTGCCCTCTTTGAACATCATGCTTTGGCAAAACCAAACTTCCGCAGAATGCATTGCATTTTACACATTCTGTTTACGTTTTATACACCAAACGTTTAGGGGCAATTAAGGCGCAAGATACGCCGCGCGAACCAATTCGAATGCACATAAAAAGCCTGCTTGCAGCAGCTTAGATTTGCTTTTGGCACAAAAAAGCCCCGCCGGTTTCCCAACGAGGCTTTTAACTTCAGTCGCAGTAAGCTTATTTTTTCAAAGCATCGCGAATTTCAGTCAACAGAACGATATCAGCTGCTGGTGCTTCTGGCTCTGCTGCTGCTTCTTCAGCTTCGGATGCCGCTTTGATTTTGTTCACGTAGCGAACAAGCATAAAGATCACAAACGCGATGATGATGAAGTTGAAGATTGTTGTAATAAAGCTACCGTAGGCCAATACAGCGCCCTGCTCTTTCGCAGCTTCCAAAGAAGTTGCGGTCACACCATCACCCAAGGCGATGAAGTAGTTTGAAAAATCAAGACCACCAAAAATCCAGCCAACGAACGGCATAATAACGTCACCAACAAGTGAGGCTGTGATAAGCGCAAACGCTCCACCGATGATCACACCAACAGCAAGATCCATCACATTGCCCTTGGCAATAAAGTCTTTAAATTCACTCAGCATTTCATTTTTCTCCCTCTAGAGAACTCATTTAAAAATTAAGGCTGCGTTTGCCAGATGGTTCTATCATTGGAAAATCCCCGCCTCGTTTCGTCGCATAACACATAGTTAACGTAACGTTAAGTGCTATTTTCGCTAAAGATTAGCATCACTGACTCCTGGATACTCACTCTAACTGGACACTCTTTAGCGCTTATGGTGTGTTAAGGCCAGTCTGCAGCCGTTGGGAGTGAAGCATGCAGGGTTGGGGCATTGTTCTTGCCGCTATCGCATATCTGTTGTTTCTGTTTGTGGTGGCCAGTTATGGTGATCGCAAGCGTTCACATGACCGACGATTGAAGGCACGTCCGGCAATCTACGCACTGTCATTGGCGATCTACTGCACCTCTTGGACTTTCTTCGGTTCTGTTGGATTGGCGACGACAAGCGGTTTTGACTTTTTGGCCATATACGTCGGCCCAGTTTTGATGATTACACTGGGGTATCCTCTTTACAGTCATATTGTTCGGGTTGCCAAGTCGGAACGTATCACCTCAATTGCCGATTTTATTGCCTCACGATATGGTAAGAGCACGAGTGTTGGTGCTTTGGCGGCCGTCATCGCCGTTCTAGGCATCGTTCCTTATATCGCCCTTCAGTTGAAGGCTATCTCGACCACAGTCGACACTATGTTGGTGCGCTACGAACCGACTTTGTCAGCGGTTCAGGCACCATCGGTCGATACTTCATTGTATGTTTCTGTCGCTTTGGCTTTGTTCACTATTTTGTTCGGCACACGACACGCCGATGCAACAGAGCACCAAGATGGGTTGATGCTGGCCGTTGCCACAGAATCCATCGTGAAA
>CALHHQ010000348.1 GCA_938030645.1 uncultured Rhizobiaceae group bacterium | reverse complement strand
CGTGGTGAAGCAAAACTCACCCATGCAGCCGCAGGTTTGGTCGATACCATGGCTGAGATGACACTTGTGTTTGTGAATTCGCGCAACGGTTTTCGCCGAATGGCACCGGGATCCTATGCTCCAACCCGCGCCAATTGGGGTGAAAACAACCGTTCAGTGGCTGTTCGATTGCCTGCAGCAGAAGGTGCGGCGCGTCGTTTGGAACATCGTGTTTCAGGGGCTGATGCAAACCCTTATCTTGTGCTGGCCACGCTGTTGGAAGCCATGCACATTGGATTGAAAAATGCGCTCGCGCCTTCTTTACCTGCTGTTGAAGGCAATGCTTATGAAGAGAGCACGCCGAACCGTGGCGAGGCGCTGCCAAACAGAATGGCCGATGCACTGGCAAAATTCAAAATCAGTTCGTTTGCCAAACAGGCATTGGGTGAAAATATGGTCCATATTCTGGCTGCAATTAAACAAGCTGAAATCGAACGGTTTGAACAAGATATGTCCGATCTGGAGCGCCAGACCTACCTCTAATGAAATCACAGCATTGGGCTGAATTTGTTTGCGCTTTTGCCGAGTTCTGCCCTAAACTTTTTTCAAGGCGATCTGCCGAAAAACAAACCCAAAAAATGATGGGATCACAAGGCATGGATATCAAATTCAAAACACTTTCACTCACAGCTGCTGTGGCAGTGCTGGCATCAGGTGCATTTGCTCAAGAACGCACGTTGAACGTCTACAACTGGTCGGATTATATCGACGAGAGCATTCTGAAAGACTTCACAAAAGAGACCGGCATTAAGGTCACTTACGACGTCTTTGACTCCAACGAAATTTTGGAAACCAAATTGCTGGCTGGTGGCACTGGTTATGATGTTGTTGTCCCATCTGGCACGTTTTTGGCCCGCCAGATCAGCGCAGGTGTGTTCCAACCGCTCGATCAATCAGCTTTGCCGAATGCAAAGAACATGTGGAGTGTGATTACCGATCGCACGGACAAATATGACCCGGGTGCGAAATATTCCATCAACTACATGTGGGGCACAACGGGCATTGGATACAACATCGCTAAAGTAAAAGAGCGTCTTGGTGGCGAAATTGCGTCATGGGATGTGTTTTTTGATCCAGCCAAACTCGCGAAATTGAAAGACTGTGGCGTTCACGTTCTTGATGCACCTGCGGAAATCATCCCAGCCGCGTTGAACTATTTGGGTAAGAACCCAGACAGCAAAGACGCTGGCGAAATCAAAGAAGCAGAAGCTCTGTTGTCAAAAGTTGCACCGTTCGTTCAGAAGTTTCATTCATCTGAATATATCAATGCATTGTCCAATGGTGACATTTGCATGGCCGTTGGTTGGTCAGGCGACATTTTTCAAGCGCGTGACCGCGCAGCAGAAGCAAAGGCCGGCGTCGAGATTGGATATTCAATCCCAACGGAAGGTGCGTTGATGTG
The DNA here is from genome assembly GCA_938030645.1 of uncultured Rhizobiaceae group bacterium. GTDB lineage: Bacteria > Pseudomonadota > Alphaproteobacteria > Rhizobiales > Rhizobiaceae > Pseudahrensia. The sequence continues at coordinate 1,947 of CALHHQ010000348.1, read as the reverse complement.
GTTCGACCAAATGGCGATCCCCACGGATGCGAAAAACGTAAAAGAAGCACATGAATTCCTGAACTACATCATGCGCCCTGAGGTGATCGCGAAAGCGTCTAACTACGTTTACTACGCAAACGGCAACAAAGCTTCTCAACCGCTTCTTGAAAAGGATGTGTTGGAAGATCCTGCGATCTATCCAGACGAAGCAACACTAGCGAAAACATATATCACAACGCCTTACGATGCACGCACCCAGCGTGTTGTCACACGGTCTTGGACAAAAGTGAAAACGGGCCAGTAATGGCTCAAACCACTGTGGGGCAGGCAGGCAGTCTTTGCCCCACGGTTGGAGATCGTAAGTGAGTAACTCCAAACAGCCTTCTGCTCTCAACCGGACCTTTCATCCGTGGCTAGACGAGCGTGCGCAACCATTCATTGAATTTAGAAACGTCACAAAGCGCTACGGCTCATTTACGGCTGTTGATGACCTTTCGTTGACAATTTTTGAACGTGAGTTTTTCGCACTGCTTGGCCCTTCGGGTTGTGGCAAAACAACACTCATGCGGATGCTGGCGGGATTTGAAGACGTCACGCAAGGTGATGTGTTCTTGGCGGGCGAAAATCTTGCGGACGTTCCGCCGTATCATCGTCCGGTGAACATGATGTTCCAATCTTACGCACTTTTTCCCCACATGAGTGTGGAGAAGAATATCGCGTTCGGCTTGAAACAAGACGGCATGCCAAAGAGCGAAATCGAAGACCGTGTTGCTGATATGTTGGCGCTGGTAAAAATGGAGCAGTTTGGAAAGCGTAAACCGGATCAACTGTCAGGCGGGCAAAAGCAGCGTGTTGCTTTGGCGCGATCATTGGCGAAACAACCAAAGCTCCTGTTGCTGGATGAACCGCTCGGCGCACTGGACCGCAAACTGCGCGAGGAAACCCAGTTTGAATTGGTAGACCTTCAAGAAAAGCTGGGCATCACATTTATGATCGTCACCCACGATCAGGAAGAGGCCATGACGGTTGCTGATCGCATTGCAGTCATGGATCATGGGCGCATCGTCCAAGTTGATCCACCTATGGAGATGTATGAAAGGCCCAACAGCCGTTATGTTGCAGATTTCCTTGGTGACATAAATCTCATACCAGCCAAAACCGTGGGTCACTCAAAAGGGAAAGTCATTCTGGAAAGTGACAGCGGACAAGAACTGCACGTCGCCAGCAGTGAATCTTTCGATGCCAACCGAAATGTTTGGTTTGCTTCAAGACCTGAAAAACTGAGCATTTCGCGAAAGAAGCCCGCAAAAGCGATGAACGCTTTGGAAGGTGAAGTGTGGGATATCGCCTATCTTGGCGGTGTTACTGTTTACAAAGTTAAACTCGACAGCGGTGAATTTGTGAAAGCTGCCGTGTTGAACAGTTCCGTATCTGGTTCTGATATAATTACTTGGGAAGAACGGGTCTGGGTGTCTTGCTCGGCCCAAGGCGCGCGAGTTTTGACCTCGTGAATGTTTTGCAACCTCTCGTAAAGCGCGCATCCATTTGGATGCCATATCTTTGGCTGGTCATCTTTTTCTTGGCGCCGTTTTTGCTGGTGGCAAAACTCTCTGTCTCCGAACCAGCCATTGCACAACCTCCCTACATTCCAGCGATGAATTGGCTGGATGGACCGTTGGGTTGGTGGCGCGATATCAAAACCTTCTCCATCAGCAATTACACATTCCTGACAGAAGATGCGCTTTATTGGAAAAGCTATTTGTCCAGTGTGCAAATCGCATTCATTGCTACATTGCTGACGCTGCTGATCGGCTATCCATTGGCTTACGGTATGGCCCGTGCGCCAAAAACGATGCGACCACTCTTGTTGATGCTGGTGATCTTACCTTTTTGGACCTCTTTTTTGATCCGCGTTTATGCGTGGATTGGCATTTTGAAGAAGGAAGGTCTCCTCAATCAGTTCCT
>CALHHQ010000347.1 GCA_938030645.1 uncultured Rhizobiaceae group bacterium | reverse complement strand
CGTGATGAAGGAATTCACACCTAGGTCGTAGGTTCGTAGAATATCTTCTTCCGATTGCGATGTGGTCAAAACCACCACTGGAATTTTCTTCAAAATTGGATCTTTGCGAATTTCCGCTAAAGCTGTGCGGCCATCCATGCTCGGCATGTTGAGATCGAGCAGAATGATGCCTGGCAAGCTCTGTCGACCTAAATCCGCGTATTTACCTTCGCGTTTCAGATATTCCAGTAAATCAATTCCGTCTTCAACAAAATCAACTGGGTTGCTGAGATGTGCTTCTTCAAATGCGTCTGCGATGAGCATACGATCGTCAGCATCATCATCCGCCACTAAAATTCTTATCGCTTTACCATTTATCATACCTAAACTTCCCCGATTGCAGTCCAATCAAACTCCCCACAAGTTCAACTGACTTTTGACTAAAATTAGAGTCAAATTAGCGGGAAGAGATTAATGCGACATTTTCCATGCGGATGAAGTTCCCAGTTTGGTTAGCAAACACTAAAGCTCACTGAGTACACAGACTACACTCGAAATTAGGAAACATATTGCGCGCCAAGGCGCATAGTTTGGTTGCGGGGGTAGGATTTGAACCTACGACCTTCAGGTTATGAGCCTGACGAGCTACCGGGCTGCTCCACCCCGCGAAAAGAAGGCAGTTCCATGAACCGCTTGGGTGATATAGACACATTGCATTCAAACATAAAGTGCGAATCGACTAAAAACTGAAGGTTTTGTTTTTCTTTTTCGATTCACCACCGACAAGCACCACTTTGTGATGAACGCTCCCAAATTATTGAGCCTAGACCTGCTGTAAAATGATATCGGACAAACTGAATGACGACAAAATCAGAAAATGTAATTGTAATTGCTGGGCCATCAGGAGCAGGAAAGACCACATTTTTAGAACTTCTCAAACGCAAGATGCTTCCAGAAACTATAGCGGCGTTACTTCCTAAAGATGTGGATGAATGGTCTATCTTTGAGGCTAACAATTTAGCATCAGATTTTTTCATTCACGGAGAAAAACAGATTGTTCACTACGACACCGTGGATATAAGACGCTATCCTCAATTCCGCTACAACAACGACCCACGGTTGAGCTTCTTAAAAGAATGCAAAAACGTTTTGATGATCACACTTCAACCCAAAGCTGAGCAATTGTTGGAACAATTTTCGCATCGCCAGTCCATGCGCAACAAAAAAAAATCTTTGCTCAAGGTGATGTGGGCAAAGACGCGCAAAGAATTAAAGCGGTTGTTTGCCTCCCACACATCCCGCTATGCAAAAATGGACCGCGAGGTGCTGTATAGGTCTCCCGAAGCTCTGAGCTATTTTCAAAAACAATGGAGTTCTTTCCTTAGCGAACTTGAACACCTACCCGATACCGAGATCAGATCCATACTAATATGTCCTAATGGCTACTCAGAAAAAGGCATCGCATCGTTTGTGGTCCTTAGTTGAGCGCAACTCGAAGCATGAACCCTAGGGACTCAATTGGTCTTTTATTTCCAGAATTTTTGGCTGGTCAGACATTCCCAAACTTGCAATGTGTTCCAGCGCTTCATCCGTATTGTCAGATGCATGCACGAACCGCAAAGGATGGCCACGATGGTCTTTGATGAAAGCTCGTAGTTTTAATTTGAGTGTAGCGTTTTTGGCATTGTCTAAATGGGGATAGCGTTTCTGTAGTTTTTTATCAGGAATGGTGGGATTATCATCATAACATATGAACCAATGAACGGGCGGCGCATCTGCATTCTGGCTACGATCATACCAGTTTCCGCCGCGCACTGAACTCATAATGCGAGATTGCGTTTTTGCACTAATGGAACCCTGATCAATGATCGAATAATGTTCGGCAAGAAGTTTTTCGACTTCCAAAGTTTGATCAGGAAAATCAGGAAACCGTCTTACAAAAAATGTACTCAGTCCGGGTTTGTGAGTGTCGCGCTCCAAATATCGTCTGGTCACAAAGGGGTTGTTTTTTGCGTAAAACGCAATCAGATCCCTGCCGGGGAAATACCCTTCTTGCCGTAATAGATTTTCGATAGACTCAAAACTGTCCGGAAATGGATATCCTGAAGCCGCAGACAAGTTTTCAAGATCATCGGTATGTTTAGCCTTGAAAGTCGTCTTATCAATGGAGCTCAAATTAGGTGAGAGGTGCTTTGATTTTCCATGAAACAACAGGTGATAAACAAATGTCAGATATGCATACTTGGCGGAAGGTGCTCGGATCCCCGATGGGCGGATTTGCGCTGACGCCAATGTATCTTTCGCCAACTTGGGCAAGTAATATGGGACTGTGTTGAAGTCATGCCCCTGCGTACCATTTGCTGTATATACATCCATGGCTTCTGTGCCAATCTGCTCACCAAACATGCGGCGAAGTTTCTCTGCGTCTTCATCAGCCACCATTAAATCAAGGTCTTTGTATTCTCCTCCCGTCTCAACCCTTTCGAACGCTCGCAGCAAAACATAATTCACATTTGAAATTAGGGATAGAATTTCAGGTCCGCTCAAATTGGGTGGGGCGAACACTTTTCGATTGTTCAGTAAGCGCCTTGGCACTTGGAACACTATGTAATCAAGTGAAGTCGATGAACTGTTCAGGCGTGCTTTTCCAACACATGTAAGAAGTCTGTGTTTTTGATAGCGCTTGATAAATGGGGATAGCAAAATCGACCAAAAGCCCGCTGGTAAGAGCAAATATTCAACATTGGAGGCCCAAAAATACTTCTTCTTGTAAACGGCCAGTGAACTGCGCCCATTGAGTATGAGAACTTGACAGTTGTTTTTCGTCAGTTGCTTGAGATTGGCAAATGGGATCGTAGCATCTGCGCTCGATTGCATACTTTTGCTGGATGACCTCAGTTCCAGCACGCCAACCGCGCCATGCTTCTTCAATTCTTCTGATGCACTGCTATGCTTAGGAAGAGCCTGCATAACCAGCTTTTTGCTCACGATGTCTGACAAGCTAATTTGTTTTAGATTTTTAATCATTTGGGCCGTCATTGTTCGCATATCTAGGTTACGATAGGCATGTTATGCGGAGTAATTGCAATCATATATTGTGTCCCAAATTTATGAGACAAACTCAACAAACCTCACCTTGTATGCGTGTTCTTATTATCAGAGACAATAGGCCAGGTCATTTCAACCAGAGCGAAGGTGTTGTGAAGGCACTGGGTGTTAAGTGCGATGTAGACATTGATTTTTCGGAGCTGCACCAGAAACCGTGGCTTCCTGCGCGCATTCTGCGATGGTTGGTCACTGAAAACTCGCTGCCCTTTCCAATCATGTTAAGGTTGGCGGGATTTTCAAGGTCCGAACGCCTTAGACTTCTTGAGGTAAAACCCAATTTGGTGGTCTCCAGTGGTGGCAATACACTCGCAATAAATGCACTTGTTTCAAGGTATCATTCAGTGCCCAACGTGGTCTCAAGTTCGTTGAGAGGCATGAACCCGGAGATGTTTTCAGCAGTCTTGCACGTCGATCCAGCCTTGGCAGGTCGCAAGAATTACATCGTGGGTCTAAAGCCTTCCGCCGTTGAGCGCGTTAAACGCCCCAAGCGCCCAAAGAAAGCGCGTCAATATTGTTTGTTGGTGGGTGGTCCAACACGCTACCAGCCGTCATCTGTCAAAAGCTGGGAGTCTGTTGCTCGATTTCTTTCAACAAGCCGTTTGAATTGGTCCATCGTCACATCGCGCAGGACACCGAAAAATATCTGCGAGCTTTTCACTGACGTCGCCGATGCAAACAAAAAAGTATCAGTGCTTGATTTTCGGATGACGGGCTCAGGTATAGCAGCCGATATTATTCAGAAATCTGACGGCGTTATTGTGACTGAAGATTCAACCTCGATGATATCGGAAGGCATTGCGGCAGGTCTACCGGTGGTGAGCCTTTGCGTAGATGAAGGAGCCCCTTCCAGCGATGCTTCTTATATTAAATTGATGAGATCAAGAAACTGGTACCGCCCTATCGATTTGGCGACAGCAACAGAAGAATTGATACTTGCAGAACTTGAATTGTGCACACCAACCACAGAAAGCCACGTGGACATTTTGGCGGATCGTTTGTTTGAGCAGATACCTGCCCTGAAACAGTTCCAACGCTAACACCTCCCCAATTCCAAACGCAAAAAAGCCGCCGTGAAATTAATCACAGCGGCTTTTTGTTTGTTCGTAGAGACATATACATCAAATGCGCTTAGCAGACCTGGCAGCGACCTACTCTCCCGTGCCTTAAGACAAAGTACCATCGGCGCTGAGGCGTTTCACTTCCGAGTTCGGGATGGGATCGGGTGCAGCCACCTCGCAATAACCACCAGGTCGGCAAAACGCATTCGCGTATATTGTTCGTGAAACTGTCTTTAAATCAAATAGGCTTTCCACATCATCAAAAGACGATGGTTACAAGTAATGAGAACGATCAAGCCGATCGAGCTATTAGTAATGGTAAGCTTCATGCCTTACAGCACTTCCACACCCATCCTATCAACGTTGTAGTCTACAACGACTCTCAGGGAATACTCGTTTTCAGGTTAGTTTCCCGCTTAGATGCCTTCAGCGGTTATCTAT
>CALHHQ010000346.1 GCA_938030645.1 uncultured Rhizobiaceae group bacterium | reverse complement strand
TCCTTGTTATCAACAGGTTGTGCTGTCAACGGAAATTCTATTCCAGATGTGGCAAGTGCAGATGATTTAATCACTGGTTCCGTAACCGAGCAGGTCCAGCCGGATGGAGTTGCGAAATCAGACAGTGATGTCATCAAGTCTGCAGTCGCCGTGAATGCTAAAGCCTCGTCCGCCAACCCTGTTGCCTGGAGCAATCTCGAAACAGGTTCTTCTGGTGCCATTGTGTCCATTGAGGGTTTTACAGGAAAACACGGTCAGAACTGCAAGGGCTTTAAAACCAGCGTCTCAAACTTTGCAGGCATCTCCTTTTACAACGGCGAAGCCTGTAAAGTTGATGACGGCGAATGGGTTTTGTCGTGGTTCAAAGTCGTTAGCTGAGTCAATTTATGTGCTTTTTGCATCATTGAACTGGAAATTTCTGTTGGATTGACCATATATCGGTCACTTCCGTTGATTTTGAGCAGCAGGTTATAAGGTCCTATGCGTGACCCATATCAAGTTCTGGGCGTTTCTAAGACCGCTGAAGAGAAAGAAATAAAGTCTGCTTTTCGCAAACTGGCTAAGAAATTTCATCCAGATCAAAACAAAGACAATCCCCAAGCAAAAGAAAAGTTTGCCGAGGCAAATGCCGCTTATGAAATTATCGGCGACAAGAAAAAACGTCGACAGTTTGATTCAGGCGAGATTGACGCAGAAGGCAAAGAAAAATTCCAAGGTTTTGAAGGATTTGGTGGCGGCCAAGGCGGCAACCCATTTGGTGGAATGGGCGGCGGCGGCATGGGTGGCGCCGAAGACATATTGAGCCAGATGTTTGGCGGCATGGGTGGCGGCGGAATGGGCGCAGACCCATTTGGGCAAATGGGTGGTGGCCAGCGAGGTCATATGGGAGGCGGCCGTGGTCGCCCTGCTCCCAAAGGAGAAGATCGCAAGATCAATCTCAGCGTTCACTTAAAAGACCTTGCTGCAGGAAAAGCTCCGGTAAAGCTCGGTCCAGACCGCACCGTCAATGTCACCATTCCTGCCGAAGCTGAAGATGGACAAACCATCCGGTTGAAGGGTCAAGGTCAAGAAGGGCCCGGTGGCAAAGGTGATGTCCATATCACCATTTCGATTTCACGGCATCCAGACTTTGTTCGCGAGGGCGCTAACCTGCGGGTTCATGTACCCGTGGACTTGAAGACTGCGGTGAAAGGCGGAAAGATTCGCGTTCCGACACTCAGCGGTGCTGTCGCCTTGGCAATTCCGGGATGGTCTTCTTCTGGCGCTGTGTTTCGGGTGCGTGGAAAAGGCTTGCCCAAACGCGACGGGTCCAGCGGCGACATATTTGCTGTTTTGTCGATCCAACTTCCTGAAGAAGAAAATCCTGAACTGTTGGCGCTTTTTTCAGGTGACGAAGACGCTTCGGACAACAGCTAATACGCCTTGAAGCAGGGTTTGCCCTATGTCATACCCACTGAAACGCACAACAAAATTCATGCGAACGAGATTGGTGAACTGATGAGCAATTCTGAAGGTTTGATGGCTGGAAAACGTGGCTTGATTATGGGCCTTGCCAACAACCGATCTATCGCATGGGGCGTGGCAAAAGCCTTAGCAAATGCAGGCGCTGAAATCGCATTCACATATCAAGGCGACGCTCTGAAAAAGCGCGTTGAGCCACTCGCTGATCAACTTGGTGGTTGGGTCGTTGGCGATTGTGATGTGGGCGATGCTGAAAGCATTGACGCAGTATTCGACGCCATTTCTGACAAATGGGGCAAGATCGATTTTGTGGTCCATGCCATTGGCTTTTCAGACAAGAATGAACTGATCGGTCGATACGTGGACACCACATCGGACAACTTCAACAAAACAATGGACATATCCGTGTATTCGTTCACAGCCGTTGCACAGCGGGCTGAAAAGTTGATGAACGATGGTGGCTCGATGCTCACCCTGACCTATTATGGTGCTGAGAAAGTCATGCCACATTACAATGTCATGGGCGTTGCCAAGGCCGCGCTGGAAGCCAGCGTTCGTTATCTCGCTGTAGATTTAGGCAAACAGAATATTCGCGTGAACGCCATTTCAGCTGGTCCGATCAAAACTCTGGCCGCATCAGGAATTGGTGACTTCCGCTATATTTTGAAATGGAATGAATACAATTCTCCATTGAAGCGCACCGTGACAATTGATGAAGTGGGCAATTCAGCGCTGTATTTCTTGTCGGACCTTTCAACGGCTGTGACCGGCGAAGTGCACCATGTGGATTCTGGATATCACACGGTCGGCATGAAGGCCGTCGATGCGCCTGACATTTCAGTGGTGAAAGAAGACTAAGTGTCCGCACCCACAATATATTTTGTAAGACATGGCCAGACTGACTGGAATGTGGAGCGCCGGCTTCAAGGCCAGATGGACATTCCAATAAACGATACGGGACGGGAACAAGCCACCCAAAACGGCAAGACGCTGGCTGGTCTTTTGGACGATCCGTCTCGATTTAGATACATTGCAAGCCCACT
>CALHHQ010000345.1 GCA_938030645.1 uncultured Rhizobiaceae group bacterium | reverse complement strand
ATGCCTCTTTCATGCGTTTCTCACGGGCTTCAATGTAAGATTGTCTGTCTTTCGTCACGGCGCAAATTTCACAATTGTTCAGGCTCTGGTCACAATACCTATATCTCGCGTGCGCTTGCCGCTTGCAAGGGGCAAAACAGTGTGGCAATAGCCTTCCGTCCGGCTAAAAAACACAGCCCGACCAGATGCTGTTGTAGCTCAGGGGTAGAGCACTTCATTGGTAATGAAGAGGTCGGAGGTTCAATTCCTCTCAACAGCACCATAGAATTCCAAACAGTCAGATATCAGACGTTCGTTTTGTTTGGACCAAAATTTGATATCAGCTTTTGAAGCTCTAACAGTAAGGATATTCTGAGCAGCGTCCTGTTTCTTGATCATCTTCGGGAACATTGGGGTCTGTTTTGCCAACATCATCGACTTCATCATCAAACGGATCGACAGGAAGTTCGAATTCACGTTGACCACTCTCAGAGCCGCCTGGTTCCACATCTGCAAAATTGACAGGTGGGCCATTGGGTTCAGAACGGAGGAAAAAGTCGAGATAATCGAGCATGTCTTTCGTCAATTTAAATGGACCAATCGGTGCTGCACCTGCCGAAGGCACGAATACAGCAAAGCTCGGTCGAACCAAGGTAATACTGCCGGCGGAGTTGGACACACGAATGATGCCCGCGTCGTCCAGCGTATTGCCGCCCGCGCGGGGCCCGCGCAAAACTGCAATACTGGCACTGTTCGCATTTGCACCCGATGTGCTGATTCCAGCCAGTCCTGCCAAAGCAATAGCGTCTTCTCCAACAATGCCTTCAAAAAACGTTCCGCGAATTCCTATGGTTGCGGACGGTGTGGAGACCGACGCATTGGTTGGATTGGCTTTGCCAATATTCCCACTCATGAACCGAAACGCGCCTTTGGCAACTCTTGCACTCACCTGTCCCTGAGAGGTCGACGGGTCATAAACAAATTTGTCGATGGTCAAAGAGGCATTCTGGCCAACGGTAAATGTTGTGCGGTCGAGCAATAAAATCTGCAATGCACTGTCTTCTTTGGTCAGCACTTTGTCTTGCAAGCTGATTGCGTCGCGCACTCGCGCTTTGCGACTGGCGCCAGATGTGGTGACAAAAACTTTCCCGCGCACAGCAGAGCTGGTGCCAATTTTAGGAGCTGCCCACGCCGTGGTTGCGACCGATGTCGCAACAAGAGCTGCAGAAATCGCGGTTACAGAAAGCACTCGGTTCAGGTTTGAAGAGAAGTTGTGAAAAATATTCATATCAGTTTCCTTTCTCTTCAAAATGAAATGCGTTTGGTGAACAGGATATCGCCGGACACATTGTTGTAATCACGCAGCGGAATGTTTGAATTGTTGTCGGTGTAAGACACGCCCACTTGCAATACGATGTCTGAAATTGCTTCCGGCAATTCAACATCGAAATTGGAGAACAATGTTTCCAGCGGTGCGCCAACAGCACCACGTGCATAAAAGCGCTTGTCTTCCCGCGCCACCGTGGCGCTGTAGAAGTTGTCTGGTTCTTCGTATTCTCGATCCGTGTATTGTGCTTGCAACGATAAAAAACGGCCTTTGCCCAGCAAGGTCAAAGAACGCGCTTGAATGCCTGCGCTTTTGTAAGAATACCCATCAAAATCTGCATCTTTGTCTGCAAAAAGACCTGTCAGCACGAATTTTTGCTTGTCAGTGGGTCGCCATTGCAAGCCAATGGAACCAGTCTTCAGCCATCCGTCGCGCTGGTCACCAACAGGGCTAAATGATGTGGCTTCGAAACTTTCTTGAACCGCTCGGCCATGGAGCAAAAGTTCTACTTGGGATGACAATGTGAATGACGCTTTCACGCCTGCACCAAATTGTGTGCGAAAGCGGTCATGTTGAACATATGAAACGCTGCCATAAGCGTAAGGCGACACAATCAAGTTCGGACCAAAGAAGGTGGCCCCCAATTTCGCGTTGCTGGTGATGAGGTCGGCTTGATCGACGTCGAAAAATTCATTGATCTGAGAGCGGGTTTCCGCAAACAGAAAGTTGCCAGAATTCCCCACATCCAATTCGCCTCGAAACAATGTGCCAGCAACAATCGCAGCGTCGCTTTCTTCGTCGTTGGCTGATGCAACCGCTCCGCCAACATCATCACCGCCGACAAAAGCGGGGTTGCTGTCGTAACGTGCACCCAGTGAGAAACGGGCCGACATGCGAAGTGACTTCGACTTATTTTCCGCCAAAGCCAAGTAACGGACACGGTCTCTTTCTTGTTGTGATGGCAGGCCCCGATTTTCCAACAACCGCAGTTCGCGTTTTGCACCTTCAAGATCGCCCAAACGATACAGCACTACCCCATAGAATAGACGTGCTGAATCCCAGTCAGGCTCCAGAAGCACCATACGCTCCAAAGCAGCCGCAGCTTGTTGCAATCGACCTGAAGCAACTTCTTGACGGGCATATTGCAGATTAAGTTCGAGATTGTCTGGTTGTGCAAGAATCTGATCGAAAGTAACGGTCTGCGCGGAAGCGGAAAAGACGCCGAGCGACATTGCGCCCGCGAGTGCTAACGAAAACACTCTAGACCTCTTTCTGAAAGGTTGTTTTCCCTGACAATTTCTCATGTGCTGATTCCCTGCCGTCTGAACGCAAGACTTAGAATTGTGTTACTCTAGACTTCAAGGCAGTGTGTGTGAGAAATCTCACAGCGACCGCAAAATTTATGTCATTTAGTCAACTATGCGCCTTTTAAGCAACAAATCAGTGGTTATTTGGCTGTTTGGGCTTTCCGTTGCGTTACTCATTTGGCTGCTCTCGATCATCCCCTCACAGCCGCTCAGACCTTTCAACACGATGGTCTTCGACACTTATCAAGTGCTAAAGCCCCGTCCTTGGGGTGGCTCGGACGTGGTTGTTGTCGATCTGGATGAGGAATCCTTAAAGCGTGTGGGGCAATGGCCGTGGCCGCGCAATGTGGTGGCGGAGTTGACCCAAAAACTGGGCGACTTGGGCGCTGCAGCCATCGTATTCGATATGGTATTTGCCGAGGAAGACAGAACATCTCCTCTCAAAGCGATTGAAGGACTGACCAAGGCAGGCGCACGGATCCAGCTTCCTGAAAAAGTAGACGTGTTGGACAATGATGCTGTGTTGGCCAGTGTGTTCAAACGATACCCCGTGGTGACAGGTTTCATACTGTCTGAAGACGGAACGGACATTCCACCCTTCCCAAAAGCTGGAACTGGGCAGGTTGGAACAGTTCCGTCCTATTTTATGAAACAAGGCCTCAGAGCAACGAGAAATCTGCAGACATTGGACGATGCGGCAACTGGTATGGGCACATTCAATTTCACGACCAAAGATCTGCGAAACAATACAACTGATCAACGCGACGCCGTGGTGCGAAGAGTGCCGTTGATGCAGGGGGGTGATGGTCAATTTTATCCCACACTTTCGGTGGAAGCACTGCGCGTTGTGCAAGGTGCTGGAGGATTTAAAATCAAAGCCAGCGATGGCAGCGGTGAACTCTCTGGCGGCAAATTAACTCTCGTCTCATTGCAAGTTGGTGCATTGGAAATTCCCACAGATGCGAACGGCGCGTTGGAGATCTATCATTCTCAACCGGAAGCCAAGCCAGTGGTCTCTGCCAAATCGGTTTTGTTTCCTAACGAAAACAACGTGAGCCACGAACAATTATCAGCAGAGATAGCAAATCATATTGTGCTCATTGGTACGTCTGCTGCTGGTTTGCTGGACTTGCGTGCTACACCTCTCAATCCAGTTGTCGCTGGCGTAACTATTCATGCGGATATTCTTGATCAGATTATCACTGGCACATATATCAGCCGCCCCGATTATGCGCAGGGTTTGGAACGGGTCGTTGCGATTGTTCTTACGCTGTTACTGCTGGTCTTCTTACCCAAATTGAACGCCACTGGAGATGTCGCACTCGCATCAGTTCTGATTGCACTCGTCATTTTTGCTGGATGGTTTGCTTTCACAAATCATCAATTGCTCTTAAGTCCAATTGTCCCTGTTCTCTCCCTGTTAGCAGCCTACGGAGCTGGCGTTGGTGCCGATCTCCTGGTCACGGAAAAAGAAAGCAAATTCGTTCGTGAAGCTTTCAGCCATTACCTTTCACCCGCCATGGTGACCCGGCTTGCAGAAAACCCAGATGCTTTGACACTCGGTGGCGAAGACAAAGAGCTAACACTGCTGTTCTGCGACATACGCGGCTTCACCTCTTTATCCGAAGGGCTGGACCCGACCGAATTGACCGAACTGTTAAACGACTTTCTCACCCCCATGACAGACGCTTTGATGAAGGAAGGCGCGACTATCGATAAATATATGGGCGATGCGATTATGGCATTTTGGAATGCGCCAATTGATCAGGAAGATCATCGTGAACGCGCCATTCGCGGATTGATGGCGATGCGGCATGAACTTATAAAACTCAACCAGAAAGCGAAACGCCCCATCGAAATTGGCATCGGCCTGAACAGTGGGCCTTGTTGTGTGGGCAATTTGGGTTCTACCCAACGGTTCAACTATTCCGCCATTGGTGATGCCGTGAATGTGGCATCGCGTATCGAGGGACTAACCAAACAATACGGTCTCGACAATCTGCTGGCTGCTGAAACACTGGAAAATATCGACGATTATGCCGTTCTAGAAATTGATCGCGTTGGAGTTGTGGGACGAACAGAACCGCTATCTGTGTTCACAATAGTTGGCGACCACAATTTACGCGACAACAAACAGTTTCAAAAACTAGCTGAATATCATGCAGATATGCTGGATGCCTACCGCAGTGGCGACATTGAGCAAGCCATGGTTTCCATGGCAAGAGCGGGGCGAGTTTCCGATGAACTTGCGCTTGAAACCCAATTTCCTTCATTGCTCAAACTCTACGCCCTATACGGGGAACGCTTTGCAACTTTCCGCGAGACGGGTGTGCCCAGCAATTGGGATGGCGTTTATCGGTCCACATCAAAATAGAGCGCCTGCTCTCTTAAGCAGACATCAAATTCACAATTCGTGATCAAAACCGTCTCAATTCGAAACCCATTCGGGAACCAATCTATATTTTATTCGTTGAGAGACCGAAACTGCCTTTGTTGGCAGCAGCAAAAAGGATTGATTATGAAAAAAACACTTATTGCAATTTCCGCCCTTGTATTTCTCTCGGGCTGCAACGCCACTCAACGTGGCGCAGCGGTTGGTGCAGGCGTCGGAGCTGCAGGCGGAGCCATCATCACAGGAACAGCCGGTGGCGCAGCAGTTGGAGCTGCAGCCGGTGGTCTCGCAGGCGCATTGATTGGCCGCGCATCCGAAGATGGAAAATGCCGCTATCGCGACCGCCGCACAGGCCGTATTTATACAGCACGCTGCTAAATTCACATCGAGATACAAGAACCGATATTGATCGGGCGTGAAGAAGTTTGCGCCCGATTTTCAATTGCCCCTGCCCATTTCCTTAATTTTATCTTAATCTACCCACAGCTTGTCATGTAACGCGTATTCAGGTGGGTGATTTATGTCCCGAGATCTTCGAAAGGCCCAGAGTGGCCTAGAAACAATTACTGGTGCCACTTTGGCCATACTGGCGCTGGCATCGGGCGTTTATACATATTTGGGTGTACGCGAACTTTTGAACGGGTCTGCCACCGTCGTATTTCTTGGTGCTGTCATTTATTCTGTGGCGGTTTCTGTCGGCATTTTTGGCTTCTGGTCTTACCTCATGCGGTTCATGCCCCATGTAAAATCAGGTGATGGCAGACGCTATCTCTATCTGGCCATGGTGATTGGGTCGGCGATGATTGTGGCTATGTCATCTTGGCTTAATGCAGCTGCTCTTGCAGGTGGCGCAGCGCTCGAACAGCATCTGGCGAATACCACCGAACAGTATCAGCAAAAACTTGAGCAGGCCCATGACAACGCCTTGGCGGCGCAAAGTCTGCTGCCTGACATTCAATTGGCGTCCCAAAGGTTTTCACGTCTCTCTAGTGAAGAGGCGGCAACAGGCGCACTCACAGGAACCTCAGGTAGCGGCACTGTGGTGCAATTGCTGAGCCAAATGTCGACCCAACTGACTGGTCTGTCTGATGAAGTTGTGGCGTCGCGTGAGACAACAAAAGCGAGTTTTGTTGAAGGTGGCAAACGCTTAGCTGCCATGCGCAAACTTGTATCATCCCCCGGCCCTGTGGATGCACGTGCCAATGCGTTTGCAGAAGAGGCTGTTGCGCTTTCCGGCACAATATCTGCGCTACAACAAACCTCAATCGCTCCAGCAGTAAAACGAGCTGCGGATGATTTAGGGCGTTCGTTCATCGCACCAGTGGCAGACAGCAACAATGCAGATTTGGCGAGCCGTCAAGACGATGTGGTTGGCCGTGTTGAAAAATCTGTGAAGGCGCAAAGTGCAGCTTTGTCAGCCGCAGCCGAAGAAATACTGTCCCGCCCCGCTGTTGAATCGGTCCGCTTTATACCTCTTTCTTCTCCTGAAGCTGTGTTGCGCTATGCGTCCGATTTTATGCCATCTTGGGCAGGCGCGATTTCCATAGACCTCTTGCCAGCGGTCATGATTTTCATTCTCTGCATCGTGCAAGCGGCAGTTCGCAAAGAAGATGGTGTGGACCTTGGTGCCAATGAGGTGACTGCCAGTGAAATGATTAGAGCTGTGAGACTTTACAAACAACTCAATGCCTTGGATGTGGAAAACACAATCGATGAGACGCCGCCCGATGATGAACATCCAAATACTGAACTCGAAGTCCAGCAGGCTTTCGAGCGTGAGCTTTCTTCCGATCCGAAAATCACGCCGTTGACGACACCGCAAGCAACACCGGCAAAAACCAGCTGAAATCGATGGAAGAAAGTCTCGCAAAACGCCCGCTGTCATGGGTCATAACAACGATACAAGATGGACGATTTTTGAAAGTCGTTTTTCTCGGCATGCTTGGCCTGTCTGCAGGAGCGGTTCTGCAAGATTTTCGAGAAATGGTGGCCAATGCGCCAGTGGGCTTGCCCGGCGCCAACCGCACAGAGCCAGCGCCATTAGAACTGCCGAAACCCGGAGACCAAACGCGGCCGTATTTTCCAAAAACCATGCCGCTTGGGCCGGGATCAAAGAAACCCATATTGCCAGGATATTTTGGCCCTTTCGACAGCGCAACAATGGCTGGTCCTTTGCAATTTCATTTTGGCGAGGGCGACAAAGCCACTGCAATCGGCTCGATTGATGCTGGAGCCGCAGCGAGATTTGCTGAGTTTTTGAAAAAACATGATCGGGAAATTACTGAACTTCACCTTCATTCGCCTGGTGGTTCTGTTACGGATGCTTTGTCGTTGTCTCGTCAGATACGCGCAGCAGGAATCAGCACACGTGTGCCGGACAATGGGTATTGTGCATCAGCTTGCCCGTTGGTTTTGGCCGGAGGATTATACCGTTCCGCAGGAAAACAAGCTTTTATTGGAGTTCATCAGGCATACGCCTTGCCCACAGCCGTTGGCAGTCTGCATCGCGGAATGGCGGATGCCCAAACCGTTTCAGCTGCTTGTCAGCAACTCTTGATCGATATGGGAGTGGATTTGAAAGTGTGGGTAAAGGCATTGGAAACGCCACCTCAGAGCCTGTACTTCTTCACACCAGATGAATTGTCGAGATATCATTTGGCGAACCATCGCGGGAAAATGGGCAGGCCAAGCTTTCGCAATCAAATTGCAGGAACAAGCGAAACCGTAGCAAACGAATAGTCTATTGAAATTCAAAGGTATTTTGGCTATTCAAGATGCCTTAGGGGCCAAAAATTGCAACTTGCGACCAATTACCGATCGCGAGTTACGTCTGCTTTTGGGTGTGATCATGGATACGCTGGACGAATTTCCCCTCTTGAAAGGAATGAGCGCCGAACAAATCAAAGTGTTCGGCGACCGTTGTCTTTGGCGCAATTATGAAGCTGGTGAAACCATCATCGACCATCAGGAATTGTCAAAAGAAATTCGGTTTATTTCTCATGGCACTGTGCGCGCCTTGGTGCGCATGATTGAAGGGCGTGAGGTGATCTTAAATGACCACGGGCAAGGAGAATTTTTTGGACATTTGGCGGCCATTGATGATGGCCCTAGATCTGCAAGCATTTTGGCGCTCTCCAATTGCCGGATCTGCATTATGCCGAAGGGTGTTTTTCAGGAAATCGTGGAGACGGTGCCAGAGATTGCTTGGCGCGTGATGAACCATTTGGCCAGTGATATTCGTCGATTGTCCCACCGCCTGTCTGAATTCAGTTTTCTAAAAGCAAAATACAGGCTGTACGCAGAATTGTTGCGGCTCTCGCGGCCTCGAACGGGTGGGCAGTCTGCCTCCCATGCCCAGCATCGCATTATCAGCCCTGCGCCTTTGCAAAGCGATATTGCGGACCGAATCTCAAGTCGAAGAGAAATCGTATCTCGCGATATGAAGGAATTGGAACGGATGGGCATATTGGAACGTACGCGCGGTGGATTGGTTATTCTGCAGCCAGATGCCCTGGCCAATATGGCTGCAGAAGGCTGGGCCTCCTAGCGTTTCCTATTGGTTCAGAAAGCACGAAAACTGGGTTCGACAATTGCAAAACATCTATGGAGCCGTTTTCAGCAACAGTAATCTGAAGTTCAGGACCAAAGAGACATGATGAAAAAACTGGTTTTAGGTCTTTGTGCTGTTGCAATCATAGCCGTGGCTTTGGGTGCTTGAGTGTATAGACCCATTGCCGCCACACACCCTTCACTGGTGAAAGCCGACTTGCCGCCCATTATTCCATTGCGTGAATTCTATGCCAGTACAGACGCTCGATGGAATTATCAATTATCCCCTGACGGAAAGAATTTGAGTTGGTTAGAATCGAAATGGTTCAAGCCAGCACTATGGGTCAAACCATTGGAAGGCAAAAGCAGAACGATTTTTCACACTGATGATGAAGTGCGTTGGTATACTTGGTCGGCGGACAGTCGTTATGTGCTTTATCAGGCGGACAGAGACGGAGTCCCATTGCGCGTGTTACCGGTGGATGGAACGGGTTTCGTCAATTGCTGAACAATCGTGGCTATGCGGTTCTGGATGTGAACTATCGAGGCTCCAGCGGTTATGGTCGCGCGTTTCGCGATGCAGCTTATGATGCCGTCTCGCGCGCAATGGATGATGATATTTCCGATGTGCGGGCGTGGGCCGTCGACCAAGGAATTGCTGACCCTCAGAAAGTTGCTGTGTTTGGTGGTTCGTTCGGTGGACTAAAAGTGTTGACCGCAATGACCCGTAACCCTGAACTTTATGCTGCGGGTATTGATGTGAATGGCATTAGTGATCTTGTTTCCATG
>CALHHQ010000344.1 GCA_938030645.1 uncultured Rhizobiaceae group bacterium | reverse complement strand
CGCACGTTGGGCTATATCGAGAAGCTGGTCATTATATTTGTCACCGGTGTTCTTTGCGCGTGCCTTCATGTTGCGACGCAAGGCCAGAAGCGCTGAAAACGACATGGCAAAAATTGTGACAATCAATGCCATTGGCTCGGCATTCTCTTGCAAGAAAGATGGCTGATCGCGGTCAAAATAGCGTGCTGCTCCAGCATGTAGACCAAGACCTGTCACGCCACTCTCACGTGGGTTGGTGATACGGGACGACAACGGCATTCGTATCAATAAATCGAGACGGTTTTCAAAAATCACACGAACGAGTTCTTGCACGGCATCTTCATCTACGTGAGCACCTGCAACCAATACACGTTTCAAACTCGGCACCTTCACATCTTCATTTGGCAATGGAAGTCGACCGTCAAATGCACCTTTCACCACTGTAACGGGATCAAGATATGGACGCTTTAACTTCATAGCTTCAGCTTGATCTATGGGTAGAAACTTGAGCTTTATACCCCGCAATCCAGCCTCTCCAATGAAGGATAAAAGAAAGGGGTCGCGCAAAGAGGATTGCAAAAATATAGCGTTCACCTTGCCACTCAAAAACAACTCTCGCGCCCTTTCGTTGCCAACAGCGAGTGTTCGCAACGTCTCTGGCGCAATTTTATAGTGATCAATGACGGCCCAAAAGGAACGGTTTTCTGATGTGCCTGATGGAGGGATAGCCACAGGACTGACCGGTAAATCATTCACATTGCCATATGACCCACGTTCGTCGCTGCGTCCCCAGCCGTCGCGCGCCACCAACAAAAAATAGTCTTCAAACAGTTCTGTAACCAGATTGATATCGGTATAGGCTGGAGTATTTGCTTCAATAGTCGCTAGGTCTACTGCGCGGCGGCTAATCTTTGCGGTGCTTTCAGATGAGTTTGGACTGGTCACAACTTTCAACCGAACGGTATCGCTGTGTCGATCCAACACCTGCGAAACTTCCCGCATCAAATGATATGTGTCGCTATCTCGGGTGCCAGCTGCAACGATCAACTCAACAGGTTCAATTTCGCGCTCGTAGACATACCAATAGCCGTAAATGCCAACAGCTGCGATCAATGCGAATATTGATGTGTAGATCCAGCGCATCTCGAATCCCTTCCCCAAGCCAACGGCATCATAAACGCCTTTGGCCAACTCCCCTCAACTGGATCGCACCAAAGCAAACGCCAGTGGGAAGCGCAAGCTGGTTAGCCGTTGCACCTAGCTCTTTAGGTTGCGTTTCCGAGCCGCAAGCGTGCGCAAACGCAGAGCATTTAACTGAATGAAGCCATGGGCGTCTTCCTGATCATATGCCCCTGCATCATCTTCAAACGTCACGAGTTCTTCAGAATACAAGGACGCAAGACTAGAACGTCCTGTGACCATCACATTCCCCTTGTACAGCTTCAGGTTCACTTCGCCTTCCACATGTTGCTGGGAATGATCGATAGCTGCCTGCAGCATTTCCCTTTCAGGAGAATACCAAAACCCGTTGTAAATCAGCTCTGCATAACGAGGCATCAACTCGTCTTTCAGATGAGCAGCGCCACGGTCGAGTGTAATAGATTCCATGGCGCGATGGGCCGTTAGCAAAATCGTCCCACCTGGAGTTTCATAAACACCGCGCGACTTCATACCCACAAAACGATTTTCCACGAGATCAAGGCGACCAATTCCATTGTCACGACCAAGTGTATTGAGTTCAGTAAACAGTTCCGCAGCGCTCATACGTTTGCCATTGATTGAAACAGGGTCACCTTTCTCAAATCCAACGGTAATATCAGTTGCTTTATCAGGCGCGTTCTGCGGATCGATTGTGCGCATGTAAACATACTCCGGCGATTCAACCGCGGGGTCTTCAAGCACTTTACCTTCAGACGATGAGTGCAGCAGATTAGCATCAACGGAAAAAGGGGCTTCGCCTTGCTTGTCCTTCGCAACATGAATTTGATGTGCTTCGGCAAATTCAATCAAATCTGTGCGAGACTTAAATTCCCATTCCCGCCAAGGCGCGATCACTTTGATATCTGGGTTAAGCGCATAAGCTGCCAATTCAAAACGGACTTGATCGTTGCCTTTGCCTGTTGCGCCATGCGCAATAGCATCAGCACCAGTTTCCTCAGCAATTTCCACCAAACGTTTAGAAATCAATGGGCGCGCAATCGATGTGCCAAGAAGGTAAATTCCTTCATATGCAGCATTGGCGCGAAACATTGGGAAGACAAAATCCGAGATGAACTCTTCACGGACGTCTTCAATGTAGATTTCTTTGATTCCAAGATTCTCAGCCTTGCGCCGAGCCTCTTCAAGCTCAGCGCCACCAGCTATTTCGCTTTGACCAAGATCGGCCGTGAATGTGACAACTTCTGCGTCATATTCCGTTTGCAACCATTTCAAAATTATCGACGTATCAAGACCGCCTGAATAAGCGAGAACAACTTTCTTGACGTCGCCCTTTTTGATTTTAGACATAATACAATGATTCCGTTTGTAAGCGACGACATCAAGCGTCAGCTGGCCAGCATTTGCGCCGCACTTTAGTCAGATCGTCCCGCTGCACAAGGTGCTACTGAAAGAGTTTTTCCAATCGCTGCATGAAATAGCGTGAGTGAACAAACCAATGAGCTATTGCAATGGATGTAAACGCGATCATGGCCGACATCACCACATCAGAAAAATAATGTGCCCCAAACATCACCCGCCCTAAAGAGGTAAGCACAGCCACACTGCCAATAATAATAAAGCCAGCCAATCGAAATTTTGGTGGCAAGAACAAGACGATCCATAGAGCCCAGAAAGAGGCTGTTGCTTCTCCTGAGACAAACGAACAATTCGTATCGCAATGCATGCTGATATCTCCCGGCGGAACATAAGGGAGTTTAGAACCAAAATCGAATGTGGTGGATGGTCTTGGGCGGCCCCAATGTTCTTTCAAAATGATATTCACAATGATGGCTGGCCCTATCAAGTATGACACCAAGCCAACCAAAGATGCTTTGAGTTTTTCAATTGAATTTGGCTTTTTTGCCCAAATCCACCAGCAAGCACTTATGAGAGTGGCAAGCGCCAACAAACTAATGCTCCACCAGATGACCATGCGAAGAAATTCCAGGGTGGCATTTTGAGCGAGCAAAAACTTCCCACATCTGGGGGAGTATTTATTGAACCCTGGAGCGTTGGGTCCCTTCCAACATTCCATGTGTTCAAAGAACAACGCTGAAATGCCCACATCTAGATTTGGAAGCGCGCGCAAAACCAAAAGTGTCATTCCGCTCAACGCGATAAGGATCAAACAATATGCGCCAGACCTCTTCTGATATGTCATCATGTATGTTGATCGCTGTTGAGTGAGTTTCGTTAAAAACTGATGCAGGACAAAATCAATCCAGTCATATAACACATGTCATAAGACATGAAAGTTCTCTCACTGTTACTTGCGGTGACACTACGGATTGAAAATGGATTTTTTGCCTTCACTGCCCACCATACTGGCTTTTGCAGCAGCCAGTGTTCTGCTGGCAGCAACGCCAGGGCCAGATATGACTCTCATGCTGGGTCGAACATTGGCCAATGGACGCGGCGCCGGCTTTTCAGTTTTAATGGGAACTGCTGCTGGATGCCTCGTGCACACCGTATTGGCAGTTGTCGGCATCTCAGCGCTGTTAGCGGCATCAACCACTGCGTTTCTCGTGCTAAAGATTGTGGGCGCGCTCTATCTGCTCTGGTTGGCATTCAACGCAATTTTCAGAGGCTCTACATTCACGTTAGAAAAACCGAAGACCACAGAGACGGGGTTTTGGAACAATTTTCTCATTGGACTTGGCGTAAATGTCTTAAACCCAAAAGTGGTGATCTTCTTCCTTACTTTTTTGCCGCAGTTTGTTTCCGCAACTGATCCAAATGCTTGGCAAAAAATGTTGTTTCTTGGAGTGCTGCTCGACTTCATAGCGACACCCATCATGATTGTTATTTTGCTGACAGCAGATGGTTTCGCCAAAACTTTAAAGGCCAATCCCAAAATCAATCGCGTGGTCGACTATTTATTTGGATCTGTTTTTGCCGTTTTTGCCGTGAAAATTTTATTCACTGAAGGAAAATAGAAGGGGGGCGGTTTTCTCAAACCACCCCCTCAAAAATTCTTAAAATCTACCGCTAGCCTTGTCGGTTTTGCCTGTTCTCAATAAGGTCATCCACTACAGCTGGATCAGCCAAAGTGGACGTATCACCCAATGATCCAAAATCATCCTCTGCAATTTTACGAAGAATACGTCGCATGATTTTGCCTGAACGTGTTTTTGGCAACCCTGGAGCAAACTGAATTGCATCTGGTGAAGCGATTGGACCAATTTCAGAACGCACATGATTGCGCAGCTCTTTTTTCAAATCATCAGTCGGTTCAACACCGTTCATCAAAGTCACATAACAATAGATGCCCTGTCCCTTAATGTCGTGGGGATAGCCCACAACTGCAGATTCAGAAACGGTATCATGCAACACCAGCGCAGATTCCACT
>CALHHQ010000343.1 GCA_938030645.1 uncultured Rhizobiaceae group bacterium | reverse complement strand
CCGAACGCGAGCCCCACCAGTATGGGTATCATAACAGGTAGATCGAATGCCCACTCCCCAAAAACAGCTTTTGGATTTGGATTGCCATTGACCAGCTCTGTTTGGGCAAACGACATCACAACCATAGCGGCCGCCCCCACCAGTGGTCCCGATGACAAGTCAATTCCACCAAGGATAATGACCTGAGTCACGCCGAGAGAAATAATGCCGATAATCGCCACTTGAAGAATCATAATCTTCAAACGGGCCACATTCAGTATTGTGCCATCGCGATTGGTGTTGAAATCGAACAACATCGATTGGCCCTTCATATAGGGCAACAATTGTCCTGCAGCTTCAAACAGGCCAATAATGACGATGAGTGCGATAAAGATATTCAGTTCGTTGGGCCAAGAGCGTTTCTTACTGTCGAAACTGACCCCACCAATGCCGTGCGACGTGTCGGACATTCATGCCTCCAAAATAACGCCGGCAGCATTCACCTGCCATTGCGTTGACCAACCCAAAAATAGAATCAGGGCAGCACGATCCGCGCTGCCCCGAGACGTTGTGACATTCGATTTATTTTACAAAGTCACTGATGTTTTCTGGCGTCACAAGTTTAAAGGGAATGAAAACGGTCTTATCAACTTTTTCACCCTTGGAAAGTTTGATCGCAGTATCGATTGAACCTGCGCCTTGTCCTGCCAAGTCTTGGAAAACAGTTACATCCAAGTCACCAGCTTGCATCGCAACCAAAGCGTCAGCAGTCGCATCAACGCCGCCCACCTGGATCACTTTCATATCAAGGCCAGCAGCTTTCATTGCTTGAATCGCCCCAATAGCCATTTCATCGTTGTTGGCCAAAACGAAGTCGAACTCTTCGCCTGAAGACAACCAGTTCGTCATCAAATCCTGCGCTTTGTCACGAGACCATTCAGCAGTTTGCTTGTCGATCACTTTCATGAAGTTGCACATGTCCATGCCGATCACGTCTTCAACGTCTTTAGTACGCTGAACAGCAGCTTGGTTGGAAAGCTGGCCCATCAAGACATAGCCTTTAGCACCACCTGATTTACCAGCAGCACGCAAGTTACGGCAGACCTGAAACGCTTCCAGCGTGCCGGATTCGATTTCATTAGAAGCAACAAATGCCTGACCGTCTGGCAGAGTGTCCATATTGATTGGCTGACGGTTCACATAAACCAGTGGCACACCGGCATCAGCAGCAGCTTTGGTCATGGCAGCAGTTGCATTCGTATCAACAGCGTTGACGATAATTGCATCCACGCCAGAAGCGATGAAGTTGTTGATTTGGTCGAGCTGCTTGGCAACATCGTCCTGCGCATCTTCCATTTGAAGTTCGACACCTTCGAGTGTTTTTACATGCTCGGTCATGCCTGTGCGCATGACGGTCAAGCCGTTATCGTCAAAACGCGCTACAGAAACACCGATATTGGCAGCTAGTGCAGATGTGAGTGCCGTCGTGGCCATTGCTGCACCCATTGCGAGTGCGATCAAAGTCTTTTTCATTTGGTTTCCTCCCCGAATTCGGGACCTTTTTGGGATTTAAAATGTCTTCTACGCAATCGAGTTTGAGATATTTTCACTCCCTGCTCGTTACACAGGCGTAAAATCAATCACACCACAGACAGTTTTGCAACCGGTTGCAAAACGAATTTGGAAGGTTTTATTTTTACGATGGTTGAATTAATTCGAGCAATTCACCAAACTGTTTTTGTCAGGACCTGTCGAAGCCCCTTCGGCCTTGACTTTCACTGCACATCCCTTAGTAACCTCGCCAACGAAGGTTCTCAGTGTGAATCTTCTCAGAATTTCTCAAGGAATAAGACCATGGCTAAGGCAACCACCATCAAGGTGAAGCTGAACTCGACAGCTGACACTGGCTTCTATTACGTCGCCAAAAAGAACTCACGCACAATGACTGAAAAGCTCACAATGCGTAAATATGATCCCGTCGCGAAAAAGCACGTGGAATTTAAAGAAGGTAAGATCAAGTAAGTCTTGTTCTGCTGGACGACCCAAAAAAGGCCGCTCATTGAGCGGCCTTTTTTCGTTGCAGATCAATCAATGGAAATTGAACCGGTTGGCGTATGAAATTACGAGGAGGCAGTTCCACACAGCCAACCGGAAACCTCGCGAGCTCAGGTGATGCGGCGGGCCCAAGCTCAAAACGAAGCGATACAGAACGAACGTAAACCCGTTCTCTTCTGTACATTCTAATTCGCGTAATCAGATGAAAGACTCAAGGCCTCGAAGCCGAAAGTCGTAATGGTAGTAAATACTTAACCTAAACAAACAAGGTTTATGCGGCTTTCGAAATGACTTGATTTCGGCCTGTTCGCTTGGCTTCATAAAGCGCTTCATCAGCGCGCTTCATCATGTCATCAATGGTATCGTCCTTGCCTTGCAGCGATGCAACCCCTGCGCTCACCGTCACAGATATCTGCTGCTTGCCCCCATCAATTACAAATGGATGCGCCGCAATCTCTCTGCGCATACGGTCTGCAACCACATACGCTAAAGCACTATCTGTCTCTGGCATGGCGATGACAAACTCTTCCCCACCAAAACGGCAGGCCAGATCTTCAGAACGAACGTTTTTGTTCAGGCGTTCTGAAAAGGTCTTTAAAACATCATCACCCGCCTGATGTCCGTAAGTGTCGTTGACCTTCTTGAAAAAATCGATGTCGAAAACAATCAGCGAAAGTGGCTTTTCACCCAATATCGCTTTGTTGATGAGATTGTCAGAATGGGAATCGAAATAGCGGCGGTTGTTTAGTCCCGTCAGTGAGTCTTTGACAGCCATTTCCATGGTATTTTGAACACTGGCACGCAATTGATCATTCAATCTCTTACGACGAATTTGCGTTTTAGAACGCGCAATTAACTCGTTTTGCTCAACAGGCCTAATAATATAATCGTTCACTCCCAAATCGATTCCACGAATGAGCGCAGCTTCATCGCCTTCTTGCGCAACCAACAATAGGGGCACAAGGCGCGTCCGGTCCAGTGAACGCAATTGCGAACACAAACGCAGCGCATCAAAATTCTCAATCGACAGCGATATGATCACCATATCGTAGTTTTCATCTGCGGCCTTGAATAAAGCGTCCTGCGGATTGGTCACCACTGTGACCCGATGCAGTTTCCCGAGCGCAGTCACGATTAGCTCATAGGATGATGCTCGATCATCCACGACCAAGACTTTTCCATCGCGATCAGAAGGCAATTCCACCGCCGTGTCAGAAATCTCATCTAAACCAAGTTCCCGACCCGTGGAAACACGCAAATGCAGCTCATCTGTCACCATTTTCAGGCGTGAAAGGCTTTTGACTCGGGTTTGCAAGGCAAGGTCGCTGATAGGCTTGGTCAGAAAATCATCTGCTCCCGCTTCCAAACCATTCAATTTATCAGATGGTTGATCGAGTGCCGTGACCATAATAACAGGCAAATGCGCTGTGCGACGGTCTGCCTTCAACGTTCTGCAGACTTCATACCCGTCCATACCGGGCATCATCACGTCCAACAAAACAATGTCACACTGGCCGCGCTGGCAAATATCCAAAGCTTCGGGGCCGTTTGAAGCTGTTAAAACTTCAAAATACTCTGCCATCAAACGAGCTTGAAGGAGCTTTACGTTTGCTTCAATGTCGTCAACAACCAAGACACGTGCTGTCACGAATACACTCCATTCCAAAAATCGCGCAAACCCATGCGGTTATGCGTCGCCCAAATACGATTTTACGGTTTCTATAAATTTCATCACTGAAATTGGTTTCGAAATATAGGCTTCACAGCCACCTTGGCGGATGCGTTCCTCATCACCTTTCATGGCGAAAGCAGTCACTGCAATGACAGGAATGCGCGCCAGTTCATCATCTTCTTTCAGCCACTTCGTGACTTCCAGACCAGACACTTCCGGCAATTGGATATCCATCAAAATGAGATCAGGCTTATGCAATCGCGCGAGATCAAGCGCTTCCAAACCGTTGCTGGTCTGGATCGTTTCATATTGCTGTGCTTCGAGAAGGTCGTTGAACAATTTCATGTTCAACTCATTGTCCTCGACAATCATAACTCTTTTGGCCATCAACTTCCTCTGGGATAACACCTAGTTGGTGATGGGCTTTGTGCCGCTACAGCACTAATTTGATTCGAACTTTCATAAATATAGCTTCGATAACCTTACGGACTCGTGAACATGCAAAAACTTACCCAAGACGCGGCAGAAACTATCGCGATTTCAGGGTTCCAATTCCTTGCCGCTGATGATGATTTGCTCATGCGCTTTTCTGGCGTTACTGGAATCTTGCGCAATGATATGCGTGAAGCAGCGTCTCAACCGCATTTCCTTGTTGGTGTTTTGGATTTCTTTTTGTCGCATGAGCCCGACTTGTTGGCTTGGACGGAATCTGCGCAAATCAATCCAGAGAGCATTATCTCTGCGCGCTACACATTGGCACCAGAAGACATTTCAGGTTTCTAGATGAAAAAATATACAGCCGACGACCAAACACTGGGCCAGCTCGAAGGCCTCGGCTATTTGGGCACTGGCGCACACAATCACGAACGCCCCCTGCTCATCTGTGACGTGGATGAAGTTATCCTGCATCTGGTGGACCCCTTCGTCGAAGTCATCCAAGAACGCGGATTTGAGTTGAAGTCACATTCATTCAAGCTCACGGGCAATGTATTCCACAAAGATACGGGCGCTGAGGCGACGCAAGAGGAAGTCTGGGCAGGGCTAACCCAATTGTTTGAAGAACAAGATAATCGGCAAGGCGTGGTAGATGGTGCAGCAGACGGTTTGAGAAACCTGCATGAAGAAATCGATATCGTCTTTTTGACCAACATGCCCCACGCATTTGGTGACATAAGACGGACCTACCTAGCCGAGAACGGCATGGACTATCCCCTGATCACAAACACAGGGTCTAAAGTTCCTGCAATCGAAATCATACAATCACGCAGTCAAAAACGCGTTGGCTTTATCGACGACACACCTAAAAATCTTGAACAAGTCCGCGCTGGCGCGCCAGATGTGAAACTCTTCCATTTCATGGCCAATGAAAAGTTCAGAGAGTTAGCTGGCGAGATTAATGGCGCTCATTTCTCCACGGGTCATTGGCCCACAGCAAAGAATGGAATCCTGTCGGTTCTAGTGGAGAACGGAAGTGGAACATGATACCATTGGTGAATGATTGGCGAACACGGATTTTGTAGAGATTGCCTGACTGTTCAAACACGAATGGTCAAACGCTGCGCGCGTTGTGGCAGCCCTCGCCTTCTTCAACACAAAGAACTCTACGACCTATCCCTCGCTCATATCGATTGTGATGCGTTTTATGCTTCAGTTGAAAAGCGCGACAATCCAGAATTGGAAGACAAGCCTGTCCTCATTGGTGGGGGCAAGCGTGGTGTGGTTTCCACATGCTGCTACGTAGCGCGCATAAACGGTGTCCGTTCGGCCATGCCTATGTTCAAGGCGTTGGAAGCCTGCCCCCATGCTGTCGTGATCAAACCACGCATGGACGTGTATTCAAGGGTTGGCAAACAGGTGCGCGAAATGATGCGCTCCTTGACGCCATCCGTAGAGCCATTGTCTATCGACGAAGCGTTTTTGGATTTATCAGGAACCGAAAAACTACACGGTAGTCCACCTGCCCTCACATTGGCGAAATTTGTGCAACAGGTTCAATCAGAAGTCGGAATTTCCATTTCAGTGGGTCTGGCTGCCAACAAGTTCCTTGCAAAGGTCGCATCAGATTTTGAAAAACCCAAAGGGTTTTCCGTGATCGGCGCGGAAGAAGCTTACGGCTTTCTATCAGAACAACCAGTGTCTCTTATCTGGGGTGTCGGCAAAGCCATGCAGGCAAAGCTGCATTCTGACAATATCAACATGATATCAGACCTCCAAAAGATAGAAGAAGCAGACCTCATTCGCGCTTATGGCTCCATGGGATTGCGTCTGTCCCGCCTGTCAAAGGGTCAGGACCATCGAAAAGTAGAATCTCGCGGCAGCGCAAAAAGTGTCAGTTCAGAAACCACTTTCAATACGGACATATCCTCTGCTGAAGAACTGGTTCCAATCTTGAGAAATCAGGCCGAACGGGTCTCCGAACGTTTGAAGAAATCACATATCGCGGGGCAAACCGTGGTGCTGAAACTGAAAACATCAGATTTCAAGGGTCGCACCCGCAACACCACTTTGCCAGATCCGACCCAACTGGCTGACAAGATGTTTCAAGTGGGCCGCACGATGTTAGAAAAAGAACTGGACGGCACGCGGTTTCGATTGTTGGGTATCGGGGTTAGTGACCTGCAATCTGACGAAACGGCTGACCCAGGAGATTTAATCGACGAAGGCGCAACAAAACGCGCCGCAGTCGAACGCGCCATGGACAAAGTGCGGGACAAGTTTGGTGGAGAAAGCGTTGAACTCGGCCTGACTTTCGGAAGACGAAAGCCAAAACCGCCAACGGAACCAGAAGCTTAGAGCCCGAAAAATATACCTACGGCTTGCAGGGTTTAGACGGTAAAAACTCCACTTTTTTCAACGCCCCCCGCAAAGAGTAATCGTCATATCGCATCACCAAATCACGCGAGACACCGCTTTCCTGCAACAGAAATGACACTTGATAGATGGGGAGTCGTTCGCCAGCATTCGCGCTTTCCGAGGTAGAAAAATAACTGACAGAAACCGGCCAGCCTTCTTCACGTTCAAAAGCTTCAATCACGTCTTTGGGTTCCCCTTTAAGATCAGAAACACCCGTTTTCATTTTTCCAATAATGGCAGTTGTGTCGACCAATTCATCACCCTTATCCGACCCATCGAATACGGTGGCGGAAAATATGGTCTCTTTGGATTTAGCACTCTCGATAATTGACGCGATATGTTGGGTCATGAAAATACCCTGATCCAATTTCACTTCTTGTTTTTCCGGCTTGCTCAATGAGACGTTCACGGATGGACCAGAACGATCTGCCGTTCCTCGAACTTCTTGTTCCAATTGGCCATTCAAATAAGACTGAGTGACAAAATTGAAATCGAGACCATCGCCGCTCTCATATGTCGTGCTGCGTTGGTCGGTTGTGAACCCTTTGCGTGATGTTTGCACGTTCGTCAAAAAGCGAAACCGAACGGCAAAACCTTCGCAAACAGATCCCTTCATTTCATAAACAATTCGCCCGTTCATACCCGTGATGCCGGAACGATCGCTCGATTCCATCATGGCAAGATCATAAACTGCGCGGTGCGCCCGCAAATTGTCTATTGCGGCGGCCTGAACCAAACTTGTGGTGGCTGTTAAGACGACCAGAGAAAACGACGAGGCAGATTTAATTTTGATCATTTTGATTATGCGTCCGAATGATTTCATTTGTCTTGATGCAGTCTTTCACCACAAGTACAAACGCGCTACTAAATTCCCACCTGCATCACACAATTTTTAGGACAGAACATGGCAACTGACATTGCAAAAAATTTAAAAGACCTTGGTATCGAATTGCCAGCACCTGCTGCTCCGGCAGCGAACTATATTCCGTTCACAATTGCAGGAAACATTCTCACCATTTCGGGCCAAATTCCCATGGGCCCAAACGGTATTGAGTTCGTTGGCAAGCTTGGCGACACCGCTGACGTCGCCACTGGCCAAGCCGCAGCGCGTTTGTGCGCCATCAATATTTTGGCCCAAGCACAAATGGCACTGGGTGATCTGTCACGCATCAAACAGGTCATGAAAATCCAAGGCTTCGTCAACGCAACACCCGATTTTACTGATCATCCAGAAGTCGTTAATGGCGCATCGGATCTGCTGGTGGCTGTGCTGGGTGATGCCGGCAAACATGCCCGCGCAGCAGTTGGTATGGGATCCCTGCCCCGTGGTGTCGCTGTAGAAGTCGATTGCACAATCGAGATCGCATAACCTATGACCAAACTCACGCCAGCACCTGATTGGTTGATAGGACTCCCGATTGCGCATCGAGGGTACCATGACCTGCCTGCAGGGCGCGCTGAAAACTCAATGGCGGCGTTTCAAGCCGCCGTTGACGCAGGCTTTGCAATCGAATGCGATTTACAAGTTTCATCAACAGGTGAGCCTGTCGTATTTCACGATCCAGAATTGGAGCGGATGACAGGTGTTCAAGGCAATGTTCGCGATCATTCACCTTCATCTCTTTTGGAAATGAAACTGTTGGGCACAGCAGATGGCATCCATCTGCTCAGCGAGCACTTAAAACTGGTCTCTGGGAAGGTGCCAATCGTTTTGGAATTGAAAGGTGTTCAGGGCAAAGACAACGGTTTTGTCGAAGGCGTTGCCAAAGCGGTTGAAAGTTACAATGGCAAACTCGCACTCATGTCTTTCGACCACTGGATTTGTGCGCAGTTCAAACCGCTCATGCCCGAATTGCCGCGCGGTTTGACCGCATATGGCGGGAACGAAACTTATGACACTCATCTCCAAGCGATGAAGGATTACGATCTCCAATTTGTGTCTTATGGAGTGAGAAATCTGCCGAATAGATTTGTGAAAGATATGCGCGATATGAAACTGCCCGTGATCACCTGGACGGTGAAAGACCAAGAAGCAGCTTCGATCACCCGCAAATATGCGGATCAAATGACATTTGAAGGATTCGATCCTCGCACGGAAAACTTGAATGACTGAGTCAAACGACGTGACAATTCGCGTTGTGAGCAGCATGGACGATATTCCAGCTGCAGATTGGGATCGATTGGCCAATCCATCCTCGGATCCAACAGAAAACTATGATTACAATCCATTTATCTCTCATGCGTTTTACGATGCGCTTGAAAAATCTGGCTCTGCAGATCGTCGATCAGGTTGGCTTGGCCAACATTTATTGATGGAACACCAGATTGATGGCGCGTCACAAATCACGGGCCTCCTGCCCTGTTATCTGAAGAACCACAGCCAAGGCGAATATGTTTTTGACCATGGGTGGGCGGATGCGTTTGAGCGCGCGGGCGGCAGCTATTATCCCAAGCTTCAAGCCACTTCACCATTCACACCAGCAACGGGCAGACGATTGCTGGTTGGAAATGATGAGAATTCAGCAAAGCGACGATTGCTTTTGGCAGGTGGACTGCAACAAGTCTGCGAACAGTTGGAAGTGTCATCCGCTCACGTGACATTTTTACCGGAAAATGAATGGGATGTGCTGGGCGAAGCCGGATATTTGCAACGCACAGACCAACAGTTCCATTGGCTCAACAACGGATACGAGAGTTTCGATCAATTTCTTGATGTGCTGTCTTCGCGAAAACGAAAGAACATTCGAAAAGAACGCGCCACGGCCTTAAAAGACAATGGCGTCACGATTGAACATCTCACCGGTTCAGACCTGACCGAAGAAATTTGGGATGTTTTCTATCGTTTCTACATGGATACCGGTTCGCGCAAATGGGGTCAGCCATATTTGACCCGCGAATTTTATTCCCGCATCGGTGAAACCATGGCCGATAATATTCTGCTCATCATGGCAAAACGCGATGGACGCTATATCGCAGGAGCAATCAACTTCATCGGCTCCCACACGCTGTTCGGAAGACATTGGGGCTGTGTTGAAGATCACGCGTGTCTGCATTTTGAGGTCTGCTATTATCAGGCCATAGACTTTGCAATTGCCAACAAACTGTCCCGTGTGGAAGCCGGTGCGCAGGGTGGACACAAATTGGCCCGTGGATACATGCCGCAAATCACCCGCTCGGCCCACTACATCACCCATCCAGACTTTCGCCGCGCCGTGTCAGATTACTTGGAACAAGAGCGCAAAGCCGTGCAGCGCGAAAACGAAGCTATTGCGCGCCACGGACCTTTCAAAAAGGAAAACACATAATGTCCGAATACGATGATCAGAACATTTTCGCGAAAATTCTACGTGGTGAATTGCCGTGCGAAAACTCTACGAAGACGATGAAACGTTTGTGATCATGGACATCATGCCCCGCGGTGACGGCCATTGCCTCGTGTTGCCAAAAGCGCCTGCTCGCAACGTGCTTGACGCCACGCCCGAAAGCTTAGCTGCCGTTTCAAAAACAGTTCAGCACATGGCCCGAGCCTGCAAAGCTGCGTTCAGTGCTGATGGCATCACGATTCAACAGTTCAATGAATCAGCTGGCGGGCAAGTTGTCTTCCACCTGCATGTCCACATCATCCCCCGCTTTGAAGGCATCAAAATGCGCCCTCATACGGGAGAGATGGAACAAGGTGATGTGCTCAAAGCCAATGCGGACAAAATTCGAATGGCATTGGAAGCCATTTAAGCGTTTTCGTAGTCACCTTTGTGAGTGCGAACAATGCGCTCTGCCATCCAAACGCCCAAAACGAACAAGATTGCACCGCCAAATAGATCAGCCAAGTGATGTCCACCATGGATGAGCGTTCCTGGCAGAACCAACAG
>CALHHQ010000342.1 GCA_938030645.1 uncultured Rhizobiaceae group bacterium | reverse complement strand
ATTGTGACCCTGAACTGCAAAATCTGATCAGGCAGCTTCGGCTTCCTGCTCGGCACGTTTGCGCTCAATGAGTCGTGTCGCATAGATGGACAGTTCGTAGAGAAGCAATGTGGGAACCGCAAGACCGATCTGGCTCACCGGATCTGGCGGTGTCAACACGGCAGCAGCCACAAACGTCAAAACAACCGCATATTTCCGCTTATTTTTAAGCCCCTGCTCGCTGACCATCCCAGCGCGCGCAAGCAATGAAATCACCACAGGCATTTGAAACACCAATCCAAATGCAAAGATCAGTGTCATGATCAAGCCCAGATATTCGCTGACTTTCGGCAAGAGCTCAATGGTAGTGCGAACGCTGTCCCCTTCCACCTGCATAGACAGAAAGAAGGTCATTGCAAGCGGCATGACCACCCAAAACACGAGAGATGCTCCCATAAAGAACAACACTGGCGTGGCAAAAAGAAACGGCAAAAAGGCCGAGCGTTCGTTTTTGTACAGACCCGGCGCCATAAACTTGTAGATCTGAGTTGCGATCACCGGAAACGCCACAAACAAGGCTGTGAACAATGCGATCTTCAATTGTGCAAAGAAATATTCCTGCGGCGCTGTGAAGATGAGCGTCAGATTCTGATTTTCACCAGCGGCTCTTTCGTATGGGATCACCAAAATCTGGAAAATCTCATCAGCAAAGATAAATGCAACAACAAATACAACAGCCACAGCAATCAGTGCTTTAATGAGCCGTTGGCGCAATTCTACCAGATGCTCGACCAACGGGGCCGCGCTGTCTTCAATATCGTCGGCGCTCATGCGTTGGCTTTCTTGGCTGGAGCTTTCGCCTTAGCAGAACTCGGTTTGGCTTTTGATTTTGTGGCGGGTTTCTTCGCAGCAGAGGTTTTCGCAGTTGATTTTTTAGCAGCAGGCTTCTTTGCAGCAGATTTTTTGGCCACCGGTTTTTTTGTTGCCGCAGCCGTTGCAGATTTCCTATCCGCTTTCTTCTTAGTCACCAATTTCGCTTTTGTGGGCGTCTCCACTGTGCCGAACCCAGGAACGGCATTCTTTCCGGAACTCGGCGGAATTTTCTTCTCGGTTGCATCCATAGCGTCTAATTCAGCTTCAATGTCGTTGCCATAATCATCGCTGAAGCTTTTTGGATCAAACTCGGTAGATTGCTTAATCTCGTTCTCAGTCTTCTCCAAATCAGATTTTAACGGATTGAGACTGTCTTTGATTTTCTTCGTAGGGTCGAGATCACGCACCTTGTTGATAGAGTCTTTTACCCCATCCAACTCAGCGTCTTTGAGGGCCTCATCAAACTGGCCTTGAAACTCGCTCGCCATAGCGCGCACTTTTTTCACCGCACGACCGAACGTGCGCAGCATTGCCGGCAATTCTTTGGGACCAACGAATAATATGGCGACAACCGCCACAACCATCATTTCAGTCCAGCCAATATCAAACAAGGCCAGGCTCCAAAACAGTGCGAGGAATAAGTGCTATTTCAGGAACTTAAGTACCCGAAGCAAAAGAGCAATTCAGCTGGTTTTTGTTTTTTCAGCGACAGCATCGACGACTTTTTCAGAACCGTCTTCAACTGTTTTCGCCACATCTTCTTCAGTGTCGTTTAGACCCTTTTTGAAAGATGTAATACCTTTGGCAACATCACCCATCAAATCTGAAATTTTGCCACGTCCGAACAACAACACAACAACAACCGCCACAATTACGATTTGCCAAATGCCAATCTGTCCCATTTTCTATTCTCCCTTGCCGTTCCAAGCTGAAACGGGCTCTAACTTTTCTTCAATCTAGACCAAAGCAGTCCTATGTCGCAACACACCTTTGGTCTCGCATGCCACTATCACGCCACTATAGTAAACCTATATGGTGGTTCCGTGTCAGATTTCAAACGGCTGGAAATACAAAACTGCCTTCAGCGCGCGGTTTGAGAACCACATCAACCTTCCCCGACAACACATCTTCATCAAGACTGCCCGCTTCAACGCGCGCATATATCGGCTGATCGCAGGTGGTTACACCAACTCGCAAATGCTCATGATCACCGGAAAATTGCGCAGAAAGCACGCGCCCACGCACACCATCACTCGACTTTTTGTGACGCTCAATGTTGAATGCACCCACGCGAATGGCCGCTGCCACGTGCGCTCCACGCTCGATGGGTGTACTCATTATCTTGCCCATAGGTGTTTCAGTGAATCCGTTGCCCGCAACACAGTCAAATATATTCAGTTCTGAAAAAAACGCGGCTGCAAACAAGCTGTTGGGCGCGCCATAAAGCTCTCGCCCCGTCCCAATTTGCTCCACTTTGCCCAGATGCAACAACACGATCTTATCACCCATTCGCAAAGCTTCTTCTGGGTCATGGGTCACAATTACAGAAGTAGCGCGCGTTTCGCGCAAAACTGCCAGTGTTTGCTCGCGCATCGTATCTCGCAGACGTGAATCGAGACCAGAGAACGGTTCATCCATCAACAACACGCCCGGGCGCGGTGCCAAAGCCCGCGCCAAAGCAACTCTTTGCTGCTCACCGCCCGACAATTGATGAGGGTAATCGCCCGTTCTGTCTGCCAAACCAACACGTTCAAGCATGTGGAGCGCCTGTTTCTTACGCTCACCGCGCCCCAAATGCGCCAGACCAAAGGAAACATTTGCCAGCAGATCAAGATGGGGAAACAGAGCGTAATCTTGAAATACCAAGCCCACGCCGCGTTGTTCTGGCGGCAAGAACACTTCGGGACCGCCGACGGTGGTTTTGTCCAATTGAACAGTGCCAGATGACTGCCGTTCCATCCCCGCCGCAATACGCAACAATGTTGTTTTGCCGGAACCTGACGGACCTAATAAGCACGTCACTTTGCTGGCTTCTGCCTGCAAACTCACATCACTGAGAATTGGCGTGCCTTCAATCTGAAAATCTACGTTTTGGAACGCCAGCTCACGCGGAATAGATACACCCGCAGTATTAGGTGTTCCCCAAGCCGGACGGCGCAGCGTTTCTGCAAATTTGAGAGGGCTTTTCATGGGCTGCGTTTTAGCGGTTCACGACTGAAAATCCACCCCAACCGTTAAACATTACTCAAAAAGTCAGTTTAATAGATTTCTTCTATGGCAACTTAGTCGTCGTCACCAGCACCACCGGGTGTCAACAAGCCCAACTCTTCCACATCATCCAATGTGAACGGCTCTTCGTCATCTTCCAACTCGTCCCCGTCATTGGGCACAGGCACTGAGAATGTTGCGGGCACCTGCGATTGCAACAGACCGGAGCCTTTGAGTTCATCGAGACCGGGAAGATCACGCACTTGTTCTAAACCGAAATGGTCTAGAAACTCTCCGGTCGTTCCATAAGTTACGGGACGACCCGGCGTTTTACGGCGACCGCGCATGCGCACCCAACCTGTTTCCAAAAGCACATCCAATGTGCCTTTTGACGTTACAACACCACGCACTTCTTCAATTTCAGCACGCGTCACAGGCTGGTGGTAAGCAACGATCGCTAACACTTCCAAAGCAGCTTTTGACAAACGGCGAGTTTCGACTGCTTCTTTTTGCAGCAAGAATGAGAGGTCATCCGCTGTCCGAAACGCCCAAGCGTCCCCCACACGCACCAAAGTCACGCCGCGGTTTGCATAAGCCGCTTGCACTTCTTTCAATATCTCTTTCAAGTCTGCTTCTTCTGGCAACCGACTGGCCAACGCTTTTTCAGCTACAGGTTCGCTGGAAGCAAAAATCATTGCTTCAACCATGCGAATGTTTTTCACCATATCTTGCTCAGGCGCATCACCATCAGATTCCACCAAATGGGGAAACGGCATCACATTGGCTTCAATTGCGTTCGACATTGTCTCACTCTTTCATTCGGCTTTAGGTTGAAGCCACACTGGTTTTGCTGTTGCTGGGTTGGCGAAGATATAGTGGTGCGAAGGTCTCGGACTGGCGGATTTCTAGTTTTCCTTCCCGCACCATTTCAAGGCTTGCAGCAAAAGAACTGGCAATCACTCCTGCCCGTTCATCGTCTGAAACCACATATTCGGATAGAAACACATCAAGCGGGGTCCAATCTGCCAGTTTGCCCATCAGTCTGGTTAGAATTTCACGCGCTTCAGTCAATGACCACACCTGTCTGTGAGCAATTTGAACAGTGCTCACGGCTTCACGCTGACGCTGTGT
>CALHHQ010000341.1 GCA_938030645.1 uncultured Rhizobiaceae group bacterium | reverse complement strand
CCCGGTCTCGGCAAGACAACCCTTGCGCAAATTATGTCGAAAGAACTCGGCGTTAATTTCCGCTCCACATCTGGCCCCGTCATTGCGAAAGCCGGAGACCTCGCCGCACTGTTGACCAATCTTGAAGACCGCGATGTTTTGTTCATTGATGAAATCCACCGCCTCAATCCTGCGGTGGAAGAAATTCTCTATCCCGCCATGGAAGATTTTCAACTGGATCTGATTATCGGCGAAGGCCCAGCCGCGCGATCGGTGAAAATCGATCTAGCGAAGTTCACACTTGTTGCCGCCACCACACGTCTTGGCCTGCTCACCACACCGTTGCGCGATCGTTTCGGCATTCCCATCCGATTACAGTTCTACACCGTGCCGGAACTGGAAAGCATCGTCACCCGTGGTGCGCGCATTATGGGCATTGGCATTGAGCCTGATGGCTCGCTTGAAATCGCTCGCCGCGCCCGTGGCACACCGCGTATTGCTGGTCGTCTTCTGCGCCGCGTGCGCGATTTTGCCATTGTTGCTGGCAGCGACCGTATCACCCGCGATATTGCCGACAAAGCGCTCAGCCAGTTGGAAGTCGATAAAATCGGCCTTGACGAACTCGACCGTCGTTATCTCAATGTGATTGGCGAAAGTTTTGGTGGCGGGCCAGTGGGCATTGAAACCATCGCGGCATCATTGTCGGAACCTCGCGATGCCATTGAAGACATCATTGAGCCCTATCTCATTCAACAGGGCTTTCTGCAACGCACCCCAAGAGGGCGCATCCTCACGCCCCGCGCGTTTGAACATATGGGGCTTGCCGTGCCCGGTGGGCTGGAAACACGACAAGCAGGATTGTTTGAGGACAAACCTGAATGACCATCGACACCGGAACGCTGCACGAAAGCTCTCACACCCGCACCGAACGCGTGTATTTCGAGCACACGGATTTTTCTGGCGTGGTCTATCACTCTCGCTATCTCGATTTCATGGAGCATGGACGTTCGGATTATGTGCGTATGTTGGGTGTGCACCATTCCGAAATGGCACATGGCGCTTACGGGGAAAGTCTGGCCTTCGCTGTTCATCGCATTGAAATCGATTACAAAGCGGCGGCAAAAATCGATGACGTGTTAAAAGTCGAAACTGAACGCGGGGTTCTAAAAGGCCTTCGCCTCACATTCAATCAGCGCATTTGGCGTGAGAATGATCTGCTGCTGCAAGCGGTTGTAACTGTTGTTTTGATGAACCCTGAAGGCAAACCACGACGTTTCCCCTCCAAGCTTTTGGAAAAACTAGGTGTGGCATAACCAAACGTCAGTTTCGCCATATATCCTAACGCTTCATTAACCATAAATCAGTCACATTGGCGCAATCCGTAATGGCCCTACAAGTGCCACAAGCAGGTCATTGTTTCACCCCATTTACCCGTAAACCAAGATGCAGGTTTTCAGGTTTTCATTTGATCCGCCACTTTATTTGACCGGAACAGGTTTATGTACGTCAATTTCAAAAATTTCATTGCCACGCTTGCAACCGCTGCAACCTTCGCGTTGATCGCGCCAATGGCCTCGGCCCAAGAGGTATCGCGAGAAGGTTTGGCTGCCCCAACTGTCGACACTTCGCTCATCAGTCTCTTCTTGGAAGCTGGCTTGGTTGTGAAGCTTGTCATGATCGGTTTGATCGTAGCTTCCGTTTGGTGCTGGGCAATTATTGTCGATAAGAGCTTGATGTTTGGGCGCACGAAACGCCAGATCAAACAATTTGAACAAGTGTTCTGGTCGGGTCAAAGCCTCGAAGAATTGTATCGCACATTGCAAGATCGCCCGAACACCGGCATGGCCGCGTTGTTCGTATCTGCAATGGGGGAATGGAAACGTTCATTTGAACGCAATGCCCGTTCGCCCATTGGCCTACAAACACGCATTGATAAAGTGCTCGATGTTTCAATGGCCCGCGAAATGGAAAAATTGGAACGCCGTCTTTTGTTCCTCGCGACCCTTGGGTCCGCAGCACCATTTGTTGGCCTGTTTGGAACAGTTGTGGGCATCATGACATCATTTCAGGCAATCGCCGGTTCCAAATCTACGAACCTTGCCGTGGTTGCACCCGGCATTGCAGAAGCTTTGCTCGCGACTGCGCTTGGTCTGCTTGCCGCTATCCCAGCGGTTATCGCTTATAACAAGCTTGCAGCAGACGCTGGCAAAATCAGCACACAATTGGAAGGTTTTGCCGATGAATTCTCGGCCATACTTTCGCGTCAAATTGATGAGAAGAATGCGGGCTAACCGCTTTTCTTAATTGGTCTCTAGTTCAGGATAAATCCTATGGGAATGTCAGTTGGTGGCAGTGGAGTTTCAGGCGGACGACGTCGTCGTTCCAAACGCCATGCACCTATGAGTGAAATCAACGTTACGCCATTCGTGGATGTGATGCTGGTACTCTTGATCATCTTTATGGTCGCCGCCCCTCTTCTCACTGTGGGCGTACCAATCGATCTTCCCGAAACTGCAGCGAAACAATTGAATTCAGAAACCCAACCAATCACGATTTCCGTGCGCGAAGGTGGGCAAGTGTTTTTGCAGGAAACTGAAATTTCGGCTGAGGAACTCATCCCCAAACTGCAAGCCATTGCTAAGAACGGTTACGAAGAACGCCTATATGTGCGCGGCGACAAAGCCACAGATTACGGAACGGTGATGCGCCTTATGGGTGCACTCAACCAGGCTGGTTATAAAAAAATCGGCTTGGTGACATTGCAGGAGCAAACCAACTAAATGAAAGCTGGCTTCACAGTTTCAGTTTTTGCACATGTGGCCATCTTGACGGGCGCAATGGTTTCGCTCGCCTCGCCACCACCCCTGCCTGTGATTGATGTGGAAGCCTTGCCGATTGATATCGTACCGTTTGAAGAACTCACCAAAAGCGTGACGGGTGCAAAAGAAGCCGAAATATCAAAGACACCTGCTCCAAAACAGACAAAGGCGCCACCAAAGGTCAAAGAGGCTGAAAACGTTGGTGATACAGAAGTCGACAAA
The DNA here is from genome assembly GCA_938030645.1 of uncultured Rhizobiaceae group bacterium. Lineage (GTDB taxonomy): Bacteria > Pseudomonadota > Alphaproteobacteria > Rhizobiales > Rhizobiaceae > Pseudahrensia. Next base: position 5,714 of record CALHHQ010000341.1, on the reverse strand, counting down.
AAGGTAGAGGCACCGAAAGAGGCGCCGAAACCGCCTGTTGAAAAAACCGAAGCGCCAACACCGCAGTCGCGACCTGAACCTGTGAAAAAAGCAACGCCCGTTCCAACTCCTAAACTTGCAGAAGAGCCCAAGCCGAAAACCGATATTGCTCTTTTGACGAAACAGAACGAGCTTCCAGAACCGGAACCTGAAAAACCGACTGAAGACGCATTTCAGAAGCTTCCGCAAAAAGTAGCGCGTCCTAAAGTTCGTCCATCACCCAAAAAGCCGCAACCGGCGGAAACGAACAAGCGTAAAAACGAAGCCGAACCGAAGCCAGAAAACAAAAAGACAGCTGAGAAAAAGCCCGCCAAAAAGGTGACTAAAAAGGCTGTCGTGAACAAAGAAGAATCGTCCAAAGGTGGCGCAAAAAGGTCCACCAAAAAAGCTGCCAAAGGCGTCAAAAAAGGCAACAGCGCCAGCAAACTGGCACAAAGTGAAATTGATGCTGTGCGCGGTCGCCTTGAAGGATGTTGGAATATTGGAGCGCTTTCCGGTCACCCTGACGCTCAAAAAATGCGTGCAAAAGTTGAATTTAGACTGACAAAGTCTGGCGACATAGACGGCCGTGTAAAAGTGAAGGTGACAGGCACTGACCGCGCGACACGAGCAACTCTTGCCGTCAATGTGCGCGGCACAATTCAAGAATGCGCCCCTTACAGCAATTTACCAGCCGCAAAATACGAAACTTGGAAAGACATGGTTGTGAATTTTTCACTCCAAGACATGCTCTAGCCGTGATTGAACTTTAACTCACATTGAACTTAATTTGAGCTGCCAAAATTTTGGCGTTGACGACAATAAAAATTGGATTGAATCTATGGTTGCAAAACTCACATCTTCTCCGCTGATAGCTTTCAAAGTGATCATGGGTGCATTTTTGCTGGCCATCGTCGCATTTGGCACATCTGCAAATGCTAAAGTTGAAATAAATGTCACGCGCGGCAATGTGGAGCCATTGCCCATCGCTATCCCTTTGTTTTTAGGTGACACCAAACTCGGTCGCGATATCGCCAAAGTTGTAGAAGCCGACTTGAAAAGATCAGGTCTTTTTGCACCGATTGATCGTGCCGCTTTCATCGAAAAAATCTCCGACAGCAACGCACAACCACGGTTCGCTGACTGGACTGCAATCAAAGCGAAAGCCTTAGTCACTGGCCGCGTTGTGGCCGAAGGCGGCGGGCGATTCCGCACCGAATTCCGCCTTTGGGACACGTTTGGTTCGGAGCAAATTGTTGGCCAGCAGTATTCAACAGACCCAAACAATTGGCGCCGTGTTGCACACATTATTGCAGATGCAATCTACAAATCTTTAACCGGTGAAAACGGCTATTTTGATACCCGTATCGTGTTCGTCTCTGAAAGTGGTCCGAAAAACAAACGCGTGAAACGCTTGGCGATCATGGATCAAGATGGTGCAAATGTCCGCTATCTGACCAATGGCAAAGACCTCGTTTTGACACCACGCTTCTCTCCTTCCCGCCAAGAAATTACTTACATGTCTTTTGCAGGCGGTCGCCCGCGAGTTTATCTTTTACAGATTGAAACAGGCCAGCGTGAAGTTGTCGGCAACTTCCCGAATATGACGTTCTCTCCACGTTTTTCACCAAACGGACAGCGCGTGATCATGAGTCTGCAAAGTGAAGAAGGGAACGCAAACATCTACACAATGGATCTGCGTTCCAGAAACACAACGCGCCTCACGAACACATCGGCAATCGACACGTCACCGTCTTATTCGCCAGACGGTGGGCGCATTGTTTTCGAATCTGATCGTGGCGGTCGCCAGCAACTCTACGTCATGAGTGCAGGCGGCGGAAATGCACAACGCATCTCGTTTGGCACAGGACGTTACTCAACGCCTGTATGGTCGCCTCGCGGTGACCTCATTGCATTCACCAAACAATCAGGTGGCAAGTTCTTGATCGGTGTCATGCGCCCAGACGGCAAAGGAGAACGCATTTTGACAGAAGGCTTTCACAATGAAGGACCAACTTGGGCCCCCAATGGTCGTACATTGATGTTCTTCCGCGAAACACCTGGAGCCAAGGGCGGTCCACGCCTTCACACCATTGATCTCACAGGTCGGAACGAGCAACGCGTGAAAACACCCGCTTTCGGATCGGATCCAGCTTGGTCACCATTGCTCAACTAGAGCAAGCTCAACCGGCAGCAATAGCTTTCAGTAGATCAGTCATTTCTGCTGGCGGTTCCGCTGTGAATGAAACCGTTTCCCCCGTGACAGGGTGACGAAACCCCAATGTGCGGGCATGAAGTGCCTGACGCTTGAAACCATCCATCAACTTTTGAGCGGGTTCAGGCAATCTCTTCACACGGCTGAAAAATTGTTTGCCGTATTCCTGATCCCCCAAAAGCGGATTTCCAAGGTGGGTCATGTGAACTCTGATCTGATGAGTGCGCCCGGTTTCCAACGTACATTCCACCTGTGATACTAGGGCTTCGCCGGGTTTTTGCTGGTCTTCCACACGTTCAAGAACCTCGTAATGAGTTCTCGCAAATTTTGCATCGGGTCGATCAGCTTCGATAACTGCTCGGCGCAAGCGTATGGTTGGATGGCGGCCCACATGAGTGTCGATGGTTCCTTTCATGCGCGGTGGAGCACCCCAAACCAAAGCTTGATAGGAACGTTGCAGAGGGCCTGTTCGTCCATGATCCGCAAATTGTTCCTGTAAATCCACATGGGTGCGGTATGACTTCGCCACCACGATCACACCGCTTGTATCTTTGTCGAGACGGTGAACAATGCCAGGACGTTTGACACCACCAATGCCAGACAATTCACCTTTACAATGGTACAGCAAAGCATTGACCAATGTACCAGACCAATTGCCAGGTGCTGGATGAACAACCATGCCAGCAGGTTTGTTGACGATGATCAAATCATCATCTTCAAACAATATTTCGAGCGGAATAGCTTCTGGTTGCGGAATTGCATCTTCGGGTTCTGGCATTGCGTACCGCACCACATCGCCAACTGCGATTTTGGTGCTGGTGCCCCGCGGTCGTTCGCCATTTATAGTCACGTGCCCTTTGCGCACCAGAGCCTGAACCCGCGCTCTGGAAATATCATCAGGTGCATTGGCAGAAATGAACAGGTCAACACGCTTACCCGCGCTTTCGTGAGGCACGATTAACACTTCCATGTCGCCAACACTCACATCTTGGCTTTGCTCTTCCATTGAAGGCTCAATATCGTTATCACCCGCTGACACTGTTACACCCTCTTCGAGTTCAAAATGACAACGCATGTGGAAGACGAACCGCTAGACCCAAAAGTGGAAGCCATTCGAAAAAAGATGGTACGTCTGTTGTTGGTGTCAGGTGCGATCATGATGATCGGGCTTATGACGGTGTTGATCGCGATTGTCTACAAACTCAATCAATCATCAACGCCCGCCATTGCACAAACGGGCTCCGTTTCTGTTCCAGTTGGAAGTGAAATCGTCTCTACAGCCATTGGAGATGGAAAAATCATGCTTACTGTGCGTGGAACTGACGGGAAAAATAGCGTTCTGATCTATGATGAAGCAGGCAATTTGCTTTCACAACTCGCTGTTAACGAACAATAAACCGCACTTATTATCAATTTTATCTAATTTTTATGTTCTATTTCTCTCAGGACGGGGCGTTTTGAGAAAAATAGAACAATGAACGACCATAACAAACTTGCACTTCCAGTAACCCTTTCCATGATGGATGGACGCACACTTATGGGCGAATTGATCGTCAATATTGGCGGCACAATGGAACGCACCTTGAACAATGAAATGCGTTTCATCATGTTTCGTGATCTCGACCAATCCGAACGTATGATTGCCAAAGATGGTATTCTCGATGCGCAGGAACGTAAAACGGCAAAAGTCGTCGACCTTCCAACGGAAGGTAAAATGGACGGCACGGATCCATATACTGTGCTCAAAATTGCCCGCACTGCCACGGACTCAGAAATTCGCGAAGCGTATCTTGAACGTGCAAAAGCCTATCACGCTGACCGGTTTGCCAATATCGGACTTCCAGTGGAAGTTCAGGAATACACGAACTCAATGTCACGGCGCATCAATGAAGCGTATGCCATTTTGAACGCCGGCAAGACCCAACGTTCAACACAGCCAGAACCGCCTGTTTACGGCCAAACCGCGTAAAATAGGTCAGCTGGCAGGCATCGCCGTCTCAATAATCTTTGCCCAATAGCTTGTTCCAACCGGAATGGCCTCATCGTTGAAGTCATACTCTTCATGATGGAGGCCTGCCGTGTCGCCATTGCCCATGAAGATAAAGGCGCCCGGACGTTCTTCCAACATATATGAGAAGTCCTCGCCCCCCATCACGGGCAGTTGCTCCACATTAACACGGCTATCGCCCACCACGTCTTTCGCCACTTTTGCAGCAAAGTCTGTTTGCTCGGCATGGTTTGAAGTGACCGGATAGCCTTCTTTGATTTCAATTTTTACCTCAGCGTCATACGCGGCAGCTATGTTTTCAACGACCGTTTTCATACGCGCCATCACCAGATCGCGCACTTCACCATCCAATGTTCGCACGGTTCCGTAAAACTGCGCTTCTTGAGGAATAACATTATAGGCTTTACCGGAATGGATGGCGGTGACCGTCAAGACAGCCGAACTCAAAGGGTCGACATTGCGCGAAACGATGCTTTGCAAAGCTTGCACCATTTGAGTTGCAATAATGATTGGGTCGTTCCCCATATGAGGCATAGCCGCATGAGCACCTTTGCCATTTACAGTGATCGTAAATTCGTCTGTTCCAGCCATGATCGGGCCCGGACGAATGGAGAACTCCCCAACTGGTAAGCCTGGCATATTGTGCAATCCGTAGACTTCCTGAACCCCAAAACGTTTCATCATTCCGTCGTCACACATGGCTTTGCCGCCAGCTCCACCCTCTTCTGCAGGCTGAAAGATCACGACAGCAGTGCCATCGAAATTGCGCGTTTCTGCCAAATATTTTGCCGCACCCAAAAGCATGGCTGTATGCCCATCATGTCCACACGCATGCATTTTTCCGTCATATTTTGATTTATATGGCAGGTCTCGTTTCTCAATGATTGGAAGCGCATCCATGTCCGCACGCATGCCAACGACACGCCCAGAATCTGATTTCTGGCCTTTGATCACGGCAACCACGCCCGTGCGGCCAATACCTTCAACAATTTCGTCAACACCAAATTCTTTGAGCTTTTGCGAAACAAGCGCCGCTGTTTCTTCCACATCATACAACAAACCTGGGTGTTGATGGATCTCACGACGCCATTCAGTGATCTCGTCATGAAAATCTGCGATGCGGTTATTGATGGGCATAAAATAAGTCCTCGGATTGAAACTCTATCGTATCTACAAAATGGATTGCTGTTTGCGCCAAAGCAAGCGAAGCTAACGTCAATGCGTCGATTTGAACTGGTGTTTTCGAAATCAAACGCTGCTGTGTCGTTCCAACAGCCAAAATCCGTCATAAAATGAGACCTTCGATCTCAATAACGGTTACATTACAATTATTTAATCACAAAACTGCGATTAATCGTAAAAATACGATGAAATACGAAAAAACCTCCCTATATGGAACTTAAAGGCCTTGCAGCAATTTATCTGCAAGAGATCAATTGGAGAGGACATAAAGATGGCCAATACATTCCCAAC
>CALHHQ010000340.1 GCA_938030645.1 uncultured Rhizobiaceae group bacterium | reverse complement strand
GGGTTCGCAGAATTCGCATGTTCTGAGAAAGCCAAAATATTCTGTCGCACAAGGCAACCAATTCCCGACTGACCATCAATCTTTCTGGCAGTTAGCATTTCAGCGTTTGGCAACCGTGCCAGCAAATTTTCCTTTGGCAATTGAACAACAGTTTGCGAAAAATCGTCAAACAGTTCGAGGTCATACGGGTCTGAACTGCTGTACAGCGCCATGTCACCAGCATTGAGTAAAGACGTTTCTCCAAACTGGCTGATACGCGAAGACTTGGCGGTTTGAAGGCTCAAAAGAAAATAGGATTCAGACGCACGTCGAATGTCACGGTTGCGCCTGCGCACTTGATGCGCTTTGCCACGAACGTGGGAAATAGATAGGACTGAATGCCGAGAAATTTCAATTAAGCCACTGAAATCACTTCGGTGTTCGGCATCGCAACCGAGCTGAACATAGGAATTGCAAACCGCTTCTTGCCAATATGCAAAACGGTCTTTCAAAGTCACGTCCGACGTGTCGTAGCGGGTTTGAATATCCATTGCGGCACTTTCCTGTTGCGGCGAATATGTTGGAAATGCATCAAAAACACAAGTTTTAAGGCTCAAATCCAAAAGCAGTGATTTGAAAAGCCAACCAAGCTGTCTCCCATATCAATGGGAGGACGTCATGTCACAAGTATTCAAAGTTGCTGCTGTACAAGCAGCTCCATCGTTCTTGAACCTTCAAGAAGGTATCAAAAGAGCGGTGAAATATATTGAACAAGCTGCTGCAGAAGGCTGCAAGCTGGTTGTGTTTTCTGAAACATGGTTGCCAGGGTATCCCAATCAAATTTGGCTTGGGCCCGTCGCATGGTCCATTCAATTCGTTGCGCCTTATTTCGAAAACTCTGTGGAGGCTGGGTCAGAAGAAGATAAGACTTTGGCGAAAGCCGCACGCGACAACAATATTCAAGTTTCTATGGGCTTGTCAGAGCGTGCTGGTGGCAGCCTCTATATTGCTCAATGGCACTACGGTGAAGATGGTGAGATCATCAAACGTCGCCGTAAGTTGAAGCCTACTCATGTGGAACGCACTGTTTATGGCGAAGGTGATGGCAGCGACCTTGCCGTAATAGAAACATCAATCGGTCGTGTCGGTCAGCTTTCCTGCTGGGAACATCTCCAACCGCTTTCTAAATACGCAATGTACTCACAAGATGAGCAAATTCACTGCGCAGCTTGGCCGAACCTGGCGCTCTATGAAGGCGGTGCCTATGCATTGGGTCATCAAGTCAACAACGCAGCTTCAATGCTCTATGCGGTTGAAGGCAGTTGTTATGTGATTGCAGCGTGCGCTTTGGTTTCCAAGGAGCAACAGGATGTCCTTTGTGAAGGTGACCCACTTCGCGAGCAACTTTGCCCAGTGGGTGGTGGCTACACAAAAATTTACGCACCAGACGGTCAGTCTATCGGCACTGAAATTGCCCATACAGAAGAGGGTTTGGTCACCGCTGAAATCGATTTGGGCATGATCGCGGTTGCCAAAGGCGCTGCGGACCCAGCAGGCCACTATTCCAGACCGGACGTCACGCGCCTCATGCTGAACTCCAAACCTCAGCGCCCTGTTATGGCGTTTGATGAAACCGCAGGCATCGCTTCAGACATGGACGATATTGAGGCTGCGGAAGTGATCGAAGCAGCTGAGTGATGAATGATTGAACCGCCCGCTTTTACAAGTGGGCGGTTGTTCTTTTGGGGCAAAGAGTGGGGAGCTCTTAGCGTCAATACTACTGAAGTGGAGGAACTTTTATGTCTGAAACCAGCGAAGCTGTAACACCAGATCCGGATGAGTTTTACTCAAAAGCTCAACGCAAACTGCAACAAGATCTCAAAACCGATAACCTCGCAAATGCTGTGGTGCATGCCATTGTTCGCGACGAAATGTTGCCCGAAATGATCGGCTTTATTTCAACGCGAGATTATTTTTTCTTATCCAGTGTCGACGCTGATGGAATGCCAACCGTTTCATATAAGGGCGGTAAAGTAGGTGTCGCTCATGTCGTGAGCCCAAAGAAAATTGTTTTCCCAAGCTTCAATGGCAACGGAATGTATTTCTCGATGGGCAATATATCGGAAGCCAGCAAAGTGGGTTTGCTGTTCATCGATATGTGCACACCGTTAAGGGTGCGCGTTCAAGGTGAAGCCAAGCTGACCCAGACCGAAGAATACATGAATATGTTTCCCGGTGCTGAATTTGTCGTTGAGGTTGATGTCACACGCGCTTTCTTCAATTGCGCCCGTTACATCCACAAACATGAGCGCATCGAAGAAACCAATAAGTATGTGCCAGACGAAAAGGGCGATGCGCCATTTCCTGCCTGGAAGCGCATTGATGGGCTGCAAGAGGCACTGCACCCCGATGATATCGGGAAAGCAGACGGTGCCGGCGGAACAATCACTGAAGATGAATACAATCAAAAAGTAATGGACGGCACCTCGTAACGCGCTGTCGATATTTCCAAATTTTTGAAACCCCGACCCATGGGAGTGGGTCTAAGAAACGTGAAAACTGGGCATGTGCCCTAAGGGAGAGAAGTATGAAAAACCTAACGAAACTGTTGTCGGTTTCAGCTCTATTGGCTGCAACTTACATCACGACACCGGCTTATGCTGAAGACGCGCCAGTGTGCGGAATGAATTCTGGACAAGCCGCAACGGGTGATCCAATCAAAGTTGGTGGCATCAACGGGAATGCGCCTCCAGGAGATTTTTCCGGCGGAACCGATGCGGCTGCAGCATATTTTGCATGTGTGAATGCCAATGGCGGTATCAATGGTCGTCCGATTGAGTACATCGTTGAGAACGATCAATGGAATCCTGAACTTGCAGGGCAAGTGGGAACCAAACTCGTCAAAGACGAAGGTGTTGTCGCCCTTGTTGGCAACGGCTCTGTTGTTTCAATGGCCGTCAATGCAAAGCTTTACAAAGACGAAGGTGTGATGGCTATGGCGTCTGCTTGTGCCATCTCAGATTGCTATGAAAACAGCAACATTGTTTCAACCAACCAAGGTCCACTGCCTTCTGGTATTGGTGCTTTGAAATATGCAGTTGAAGAACTGGGTACAGAACACGCTGCGTGCATCGGCTTCAACATTCCAAACAATGGTGGTTGGGCGTGCGATTGGATGAACAAATATATGGAGAGCAAAGGTAAGAAGGGGACATCGATTTTGATGGATCCAACAGCCGTTGATCTAAACTCCGTTTATTTGCAAGCCTTGGCTGAAGGTGTTGATACGATCTTGCTAATGCTGCCATCTGGCCCAGCTATCGGCTTGTTGAAAGTTGCTGAAGAGCAGGGTGGTCGCGACCAGTTCAAATGGGTGTCTCCAACACCAATTTATGAGCCTGGCGTGGAAAAGGTCATTGGCGACTATTGGGATGGACATCTCTACGTCAACATCGAGTTGGCACAGTTTGACAGCAAAGGTGCTGACAACAAAAACTGGGTTGCTGTAATGAACAAATATGGCAAAGAGGGCGACCGTAGAGATACCTTCTCTCAGTCAGGTTTCATTTCCGCCAAGTTCTTCACTGATGCTCTTTTGAAACTCGATGCTGCAAGTATCGACCGAGCCTCTGTGACTAAGGCGATCAAAGGTATTGTGGGTGCAAAGTCTGATTTGCTTTGCGGTGCCTATTACGTAGGTGAAGCTGACCGTCATATGCCAAACCATGCAGGCCGCATGATGGTTTACAAAAATGGCGGTTTTGAAACCGTTCGTGATTGTTATGACATCGACACGGCTTATCTTGATCCGATTAGAGCTCAAGAAAAGGCACTCGGTATTACCAAGTAGTCCTGTTTCTCCCAAGAGGGTCGGCACACGTGTCGGCCCTTTTTAATTCGGTTTATTCGACATGTTGAAAGTTTATGGCTTGTTTTTGGTCTCAGGACTGGCCGTCGGTTCGCTTTATGCGCTTGGCGGTATTGGACTGGTGATTTTGCGCCGTTCAACCGGTGTGCTTAATTTTGCATATGGTGCTATTGCAGCCGTCAGTGCGATGATGTGCTGGCAGGTTTTGCAATGGGGCGCGCCCGGACCAATAGCTTGGGGAATTGCCATCCTCGTCGGGGTCACTCTTTCAGTGTTTTATGGGAGGCTTTTAGCCCCAAGTTTGGCTTGGCGTGAACCAGCTGTCAAAGCGGTCGCAACGCTGGGATACACGCTCATTCTACTTGGAATGGTCGGGGTTATCTGGGATGATTCTCCGCGTAAACTTGTTTTGCCGACAGACAAAGAAGGTGTCTGGATACTGGGTGTGCGTGTCACCGTTACCCGTTTAATTGCATTCGGCAGCAGCATTTTCGTCGTGTTTGCAATGATCCAATTTCTTGATCGAACACGCATCGGCCTCAACATGAGAGCGCTGGCAGACAATCGTGATCATTCCGCCTTGCTTGGTATTCCGGTGATAAAAGTTGAAACGATGGCATGGACCATTTCTGGTGCACTGGCCGGGTTTACTGGTTTGATGTTTGGGGATCTTGTGCGGCTTGATCCGACAGTGATCACATTTATGGTCATTCCCGCCACCGCTGCAGCTATTTGTGGGCGTCTGACCTCACTGCCTTGGACGCTTATTGGTGGACTGTCTATCGGTGTGCTCGAAGCAATGCTTACGCTGTATAAGCCGCTTGCACCGTTGCGGGCTATGACCCCATTTATCGTGGCTGGTTGTGTGATTTTGTGGATGCAAGCTGGGCAGCGACTCACATTCGCGGCGGAGGAATAGATGCCCCTTCGTTTCGATATAAAGAACACTTTTACACTTGTCTTAGTCTTGGCAGTGATTGTGCTTTTTCCTCTGCTACTCAGTTCGCTTTGGGTAAAAGTGGTCACTTCAGCGTTGATATTCTCGCTCGCAGCACTTGGCGTATCTGTGGTCTTCGCTCAACTGGGACTAATCAACCTAAGTCAGATTGCCTTGGTGGGCGTTGGCGGATGGGTTCTGTTGCGACTTAACTATGCAACTGAACTTCCGTTCACTGTGATGCTTGTGTTGGGTGGCATTGTAACTGCTTCCATCGGCGCTCTGTTGGCATTGCCTGCGTTGAGAATGCGTGGGTTATATCTTGCTCTGGTAACACTTATGGCTGCTGGTGCGTTTCAAATACTGTTCAACGCATTTCAATTTCCAAATGGTGGAGAAGGGTTCTGGGGCGTGGCACAACAATCCGCAGGGGTTGTGCGCCGTCCGGCCTTTGCGCAGTCAGACGCTAACTATTTGCGTTATGTCATATCGGCAGTCGCGATTTGTATTACTGTGGTTGGGCTGCATCGCTATGCGGCACCGGGTCGTGCCTGGGCTATGACCCGCCAATCGGAAGCCAATGCAATGGCTGCTGGTGTTAACGTCACCTTCTACAAACTTTGGGCGTTTGCTTTGTCCGGTTGTGTTGCTGGTATTGCTGGTGGCCTTCTTGCCGGTGCACTTCAACAATTGGATGCCCGATCGTTCTTGGCTGGCGATTCAATCCTTCTATTTGCATTGGCAATTGTGGGCGGTGTGTATCACTGGCTTGGCGCAATCATAGCGGGTTTGTTGTTCAAACTGCTGCCCGCTTTGCTGAATGACTTCGGATTGAGCGCCGACATTGCGATGGTCATCTTTGGTGCAGCATTGCTTCACGCCATTATGACAGCGCCACAAGGCATTGCCGGCCAGTTGATTGGTGCGATTTCCAGTATTGGAAAGAAGGGGAGCGCAACCGATGATTGATATTTCCAATTTGACCGTGAAATTTGGCGGTGTTGTCGCGCTTGATGATCTTTCTCTAAAGATAACCGATGATGTGGTGGGGTTGATTGGCCCCAACGGAGCCGGAAAAACAACGCTCACGAATGCGTTTTCAGGCTTTGTGAACGTGTCGTCGGGCTCTGTTTCTGTCAACGGATTGAACCTCATTGACATGCCGCCCCACAAACGAACCCGCTGGGGCGTGGCACGGTCGTTCCAAAAAGTGCAAACGGTTTTCGACCTCACGGTGGAAGAACATTTGAACACTGTGTTGGATGCCAAGGGTGCCAGTGGTCAATTGAGAGAAAAGGCGATTGTCCGCGCTCTCAATTTCGTTGGTCTTGCCGCACAACGCAAAACTCTGGGAGTTGATCTTAATCCCTACCATCGCCGCATGACCGAGATCGCCAAATGCCTGGTGGGTGCTCCACGGATCATATTGTTGGATGAACCTGGCGGCGGTTTGTCTGAAAGCGAAATGCTTGAATTGCGCCGCATCATTTTGGGTATTCATCCTGAGTTTGGCGCGCAGATATTGTTGGTTGATCACGATGTGGATCTGATTAGAGACGTTTGCACTTCCACTGTTGTCTTGGATTTCGGCAAATTAATTGCGTTCGGACCAACAGAAGAAGTCTTGCAAGATGAAGTCGTAAAAGCGGCATATCTGGGCCGTTAGATCGAAAGAACGATTATGAGCGAATGTTTGAAAGTACAAGGCCTGACAATCGAAACCGCCACACGGAGGGTTGTGGATGATGTATCATTGGAAGTTGCGCCCGGAAAAATCGTCGCTTTGCTTGGTCCGAACGGGGCAGGCAAGAGTGAACTGGTCTTGGGTATCGCAGGCGTGTTGCCACGCACTGGCGACGTTTCTATCGGCTCACAAATCATAGGACCACTCAGTGTTCAAGCCTGCCGTACTGCCGGCATTGCGGCTATTCCAGAAGGCCATCAAGTGCTTTCGGGCTTAAGCGTTATCGACAATCTTCGCGCATCGGGTCCAATGCTTAGCGACAAAGAGTTAGACCAAGAAATTGAAAATGCGCTCGAGATTTTCCCGGAGTTAAAGAAACTATCTCAAAACAAAGCTGGCACAATGTCGGGCGGACAGCAGCAAATGCTTGCTATCGCCCAAGCGCTGATTTCACGCCCCAAGTTTTTGTTGATTGATGAAATGTCATTGGGCTTAGCGCCGGTGAT
>CALHHQ010000339.1 GCA_938030645.1 uncultured Rhizobiaceae group bacterium | reverse complement strand
CCTGCTGATAGATGGAATGAGATGTTTCCAAAGCAAACCGCTTTTCCATAGATCGACAAAAGTTGCAAAAACGTCTGAGGGTTTTGGAAGGGTCAGGCTGGTGATGAAGCCAACTCGTGTTCCAAACTCGATGAAGCCGATCAACAGAACGAAGACTAAAAATCCAACCCAAGTTTTAGATTGAGGGGCAAAGCCACCGCCACGAAAATCAACGGGCTTTTGAACGACTTGTTTGGAGACTTCAGACATTGATCAGTTCCTTGTCTGCAGCCATTGCTTCGTCGCGCATCAAATTCCAAAGGTGCTTTTGTTGGCGCTCCAATTCAGGATCACCCAATTCGCGATCGGCAAGCGGAATATTGACGTCGACAATTTCCCGAATGCGTCCTGGGCGGCGGGACAACACCACAATAGAATGTCCCAGACGCACGGCTTCGTTCAAATTGTGCGTGACATAAACCGCGGTGAAAGGCTCGCGGGTCCACAGTCCAATCAAATCATCCATCAGCAATTCGCGGGTTTGACTGTCCAATGCCGAGAGCGGCTCGTCCATCAGCATCACCGCAGGTTTGACAGCAAGCGCGCGCGATATGGCTACCCGTTGCTTCATGCCACCTGACAATTGTTTGGGAAGCGCCTTGCGAAAGTCTGTTAGTTTTGTGCGGGCAAGCACATCCGAAATAATCTCATCAGCTTTGCTGCCACGAATGCCATGGTCTTCCAGCACCAGACTGATATTGCCCTCGACGGTTCGCCAAGGCAGAAGCGCAAAATCTTGAAACACATAAGTGAGAGGATTGATGCTGTCTTGAGGCGGCTCGCCCAGTTGTATGACTTGCCCAGTGGTTGGTCGCTCTAGTCCACCAATAAGACGAAGGAGAGTTGATTTTCCGCAGCCAGATGGGCCGACAATGCAGATGATTTTTCCTGCCGGAATTTCTAAGTTAATGCCTTGCATGATTTCCATGTCACCATAGTGGTGACCAATATCTTCAAGCCGAAGATCCATGCTGAAATCCACCTAGATAAAATAAAGTGGGACGAGCAAGATGATTGCTCGTCCCGTATGCGTGTTATTTGGCGTAAGAAGCGTCGACAAGCGTGTCGATTGTAATGCTGTCTTTGACCAATTTCTCAGACTTAAACCAATCCAATTGATCCTTTACCGACTCTACGTTCAAAGCAGCGTTTGCGCTGATACGCATGGCGCCATTGCGAATGCTTGGCGCAGCTTTTTCATAAGGACGGTCTGTGTAGACATATTTATGGACGAGTTTGACCATGTCTTCAGCGGCAACATCGCCAGCTGTCTTGTCCACCAAGGCGGCATTGAAATCTGCTGCGCCTTTTGCGAACGCTCTCAAGAATGCTTGGCTTGCATCGCGCTTATTGGCAGCATTGTCAGCTGATGTGAAGACAACAGTCACTTGGTAGTTTGGAATGTAGTCGGCCACATTGCCAATAATGTGCACAGCTCCACCTTTGTCCAATGGCTTAGCGATATGAGGCACAATGGACCATCCATCCACTTGTCCTGACTTCATTGCGCCAATAATAGCGCCAACTTTTTGCAGTGGTTTGAAGGAAAGTTTGATGCCTTCTTTGGCTGCAACTTTTGAACCCATGTAGTGAAATGATGATCCTGCTTGGGTGACAGCATATGACTTGCCATCCAGTTTCGCAGGTGATGTTACACCAGCTTCATAAGCCGCCTTTGAAACAATAATCTTCTGACCATCAATTCCAGCTTCTTCCATCAATGCACCACCGATGACTTTGGCTGCACCTTTTTCAGCAAGGGAAATCAATCCGCCAGAGATCGCAGTTACCGCGTAATCAACGTCTTTAGAAGCAACAGCAACAGCCATTGGTTGAGCTGCTTGGAAGAATTTGAATTCGACATCCAAACCTTCTTCTTTGAAATATCCACGCTCTTGGGCCACAAAGCTTGCGGCATGGCTTGTGAACCGCAATGCACCAACGGTGATTTTCGTGTCAGCCGCATATGCTGGCAAACCAGCAAACATGGATGCAGCCACGCCGCCCATTACGGTCAGCGCAGTTAGCGTCGTTCTTCTTGAAATATTGCTCATCTTATTCCTCCCTGGATGATGATTTAGAAAGTCAGTCTATTGTGAAAATGGGTTTCCCATGCTGTCTGCGTGGGAAAGGTTTCCTTGAATATCTTGGTGCAAACAATTCAAGGCTGTGTTTTTGTCACGAGCCATAATGGCGTCGACAAGTTGTTTGTGAATTTCTGTCGTCCACTCAAAGTCGATTTGTTGCTCTCGCAGTGCAGCCAATCGAAATCGTCTCGACTGATCATAGAGTTGTCCTTGGGTCGCGATCAATCTTGGGGAGCCACAGGCAGCAGTCAGGCTCAAATGAAAAGACCTGTTGGCTTCGTCCCAAGCCAACGCACTGTCTACAGGTGAAGCGATGACGTCATTTTGAGCTCGCGACAGCGCATGATGCGACGCAACAATCTGTCCTTCCCAATCCACATCGCCATTCTGCAAAGACCATTCGAGACCAAGTTTTTCGATCTCGCAGCGCATGCGGGTGATGTCTTTGAGATCTTCTTCTGTTGCCGAAGCCACACGAAAACCGCGTTGAGCATTCGCTTCTACGAGACCTTCACTGCTCAGCAGTGTCAGCGCTTCACGCATGGAGTGGCTTGATCCGCCATAGCGCGTTCTCAACTCTTCGATTTTCAACCGTTTGTCAGGAGACAACTCGCCAAAGGAAATGTCCCGGCGCAGCGCGCTCGCAATCAAGCTAACGACCGTATTGCTGTTATCTTTGTCACGCGAGAAAAACATTAATTTCCAAGAAACCTAAAAATATGTAAGATTATTAAAAACATTCAATCAAAGGAGTCAACTTGTCCATATGCAAAAAAAGCAAGCAGCCCCGAAAATTATTCCCATTATTGGCGATCCAGTGGCGCAGGTCGCAACTCCAGATTTGTGGAACAGCTATTTTGCTACCAATGACATCAACGCACGCTGCGTGCCGCTTCATCTGAAGCCAGAAGGTTTGCCTGCATTTGTTGAGTGGGTGCGCCATGCGGAAAACGTACCGGGATTTCTCAGCACGATTCCCCACAAATCGGCTTTGCCGCACTTGTGTGATTTTCAAAGACCGGAAGTTGAAGTTCTTGGAGTCGCAAACACTGTAAGCAAAGATAAGTTTGGAAATCTAAGCTGCGCCATGTTCGATGGTGTGGGCATGGTAAGCGCTATCAAAAATGTTGGCGCGGACTTTAAAACAGCTTCTGTGTTAATCATTGGCGCCGG
>CALHHQ010000338.1 GCA_938030645.1 uncultured Rhizobiaceae group bacterium | reverse complement strand
AAATTGACCTTGAAACCAATGTGCAGCGACTTATCTCTTAGGTCTGAAACGGGCCTGTGAAACTTCCAAAACATCTTAACCGTCAACACAAATTGTCGCGGTGTGACGTTTGAAACGGTGTCATTGGCCTGAAATGGCGGCTATTGTAGCGCCTGAGATTCGTATGCCGCTGCTTTGGTGGGTGCGACCCATAGATAAGGACAAGCTTTGATGGCTGATGACAGCAAAAAAGACAGCTCCAAGACTGAAATAGATTTTGATGCAAACGGCGGCATGTTCCCCGTTTTGCCTTTGCGCGACATTGTGGTGTTCCCACACATGATCGTTCCGCTTTTTGTTGGCCGCGAGAAATCAATCGCTGCTCTTGAAGAGGTCATGCAGAACGACAAGCAGATTTTGCTCGTAACACAGAAGAACGCTGGTGATGATGATCCAAAGCCTGCCGAAATGTACGACATCGGCACGTTGGCGACGGTACTGCAATTGCTGAAATTGCCAGATGGCACCGTAAAAGTGCTGGTGGAAGGTTACGAACGCGCATCGGTCACCCGTTTCACGGACCGTGAGGACTATCACGAGGCTTATGCTGTTCCAGCACCTGATGCTGAAGAAGACGAAGTTCAAATCGAAGCTTTGTCGCGCTCTGTTGTTTCTGAGTTTGAGAACTATGTGAAGCTGAACAAGAAGGTTTCGCCTGAAGTTGTCACAGCTGTGACGCAGATCGAAGATTTCGCCAAACTTGCAGATACAATTGCCTCGCATTTGGCTGTTAAAATTTCTGAAAAGCAGGACATTTTGACGTTGGTCTCAATCAAAGACCGACTGGAAAAAGTGCTGGCGATGATGGAGAGCGAGATATCCGTTCTTCAAGTTGAGAAGCGTATTCGTGGCCGCGTGAAGCGTCAGATGGAGAAAACCCAGCGCGAATATTATCTGAACGAACAGATGAAGGCGATCCAGAAAGAGCTTGGTGACGGTGATGAAGGCCGTGACGAAATGGCTGAACTGGAAGAAACGCTGGCGAAAACCAAGTTTTCGAAAGAAGCTCGCGAAAAGGCCGATGCTGAGTTCAAGAAATTGAAACAGATGAGCCCAATGAGCGCGGAAGCTACCGTTGTTCGCAACTATCTAGATTGGCTAACTGGCATTCCGTGGGGCAAAAAATCTCGTGTGAAAACGGATCTGCTGGCAGCTGAAAAGGTTCTGGACACTGACCATTACGGTTTGGAAAAGGTGAAAGAACGCATCGTTGAGTTTCTGGCTGTGCAAACCCGTACAGCGAAGATCAAAGGCCCAATTCTGTGTCTCGTTGGTCCTCCAGGTGTAGGTAAAACATCGTTGGGTAAATCCATCGCGAAGGCGACAGGGCGTGAGTTCGTGCGCATGTCTCTTGGTGGTGTACGCGATGAGGCTGAAATTCGCGGTCACCGCAGAACCTATATCGGGTCGATGCCGGGCAAAGTGATTCAGTCCATGAAGAAGGCAAAGAAAGCCAATCCACTCTTCTTGCTCGATGAAATCGACAAGATGGGTCAGGATTTCCGCGGTGATCCATCCTCTGCTTTATTGGAAGTGCTGGATCCGGAACAAAACAATGCGTTCGGAGATCACTATCTCGAAGTGGATTATGATCTGTCCAACGTGATGTTTGTGACCACGGCCAACTCGTTGAACATTCCTGGCCCATTGTTGGACCGTATGGAAATCATTCGTATTGCTGGTTACACAGAAGATGAGAAGGTGGAGATCGCACGCCGTCACTTGATCCCGAAAGCGGTCAAGAACCACGCGTTGGAAGAAAAAGAACTTTCCATTTCTGACGATGCATTGTTGAACACAATCCGCTTGTACACCCGTGAAGCTGGCGTTCGTAATCTTGAACGCGAATTGGCGACACTTGCTCGTAAGGCTGTGACTGAGATTCTAAAGTCCAAGGGCAAGAAGAAAACTGTCAAAGTTACAGGTAAAAATCTAGATGATTATCTCGGTGTTCCGCGCTTCCGCTTCGGCCAAGCCGATGCCGAAGATCAGGTGGGCATAGTCACCGGTTTGGCATGGACTGAAGTGGGCGGCGAATTGCTGACCATTGAAGGCGTCATGATGCCCGGCAAGGGCAAGATGACAGTCACTGGCAATCTGCGCGATGTGATGAAGGAATCGATTTCGGCAGCGGCGTCCTATGTGCGGTCGCGGTCACTTGATTTTGGCATCAAACCGCCGTTGTTTGAGAAACGCGACATCCATGTGCATGTGCCGGAAGGTGCGACGCCGAAAGACGGGCCGTCCGCCGGTACAGCTATGGCGACAACCATCGTTTCCATGCTGACAGGAATTCCTGTGCGCCGTGACATTGCCATGACTGGCGAAATCACATTGCGGGGCAGGGTGCTTCCAATCGGTGGATTGAAAGAGAAGCTTTTGGCGGCTTTACGTGGAGGCATCAAAACAGTGCTCATTCCGGAAGAGAACGCGAAAGACCTGGCGGATATTCCTGAGAATGTGAAAAACGCTCTTGAGATTATTCCGGTGTCCCATCTTGATGAAGTTCTTCCTCATGCTTTGATCAGCATGCCTGATGCCGTTGAGTGGAACGAAGAAGAAGCGGAGGCTGCGGCACTTGCCGCCAAAGGGGCACAAGAGGCTGCTGTGCTGGCGCATTAAGCTTTAACTTCAAATATTGAACATTATTGGGGCGGCACGAATCGACACGTGCTGCCCCTTTCATTTTTGAAATGAGCAAATAGACGGTGATGTTCGGGGCCAATTGGTCTCAAATTGCGCTGTTTGTTCGCGAAAAAAACCAAATAATTCAAAAGAAAGGTGCTCAAACCCCTTATTTTAGTGGGTTTTGGTTGCGCCATGGCTTTGAAAATCACAAAATAGCGCAACCCTAGTGAGTCGCGCGTATTGTGGGGGGATATGACAAAAAGGAACTGTCACATGAATAAACAAGAACTTATTGCATCCATGGCTGGCAAAGCTGACCTTACTAAAGATCAAGCTGGTGCTGCACTTGAAGCATTCATCGATTCAATCACTGAGTCTCTGAACGCTGGTAATGATGTTCGTCTATTGGGCTTTGGCAATTTTATGGTTTCACGTCGTGAAGCTAAAATGGGCCGTAACCCCCAAACAGGCGCACAGGTCGAAATTAAAGCAGCAAACGTTGCACGCTTTAAGGTTGGCAAAGGCCTCAAAGACAAGATCAACTAAGTCTATTCAGACACTGCGGATTTTTCAAAACCCTGCGCTGCAAAGCGTGGGGTTTTGTTTTTCATAGGGGAATTGCTCGTGAGCAAAACAGCAAAGAAAATTGAATTCATTCTTGAGTTGGAAAAACTCAAGGCTGTTTTACGCCAAACCAAACCCCATGGATTAGATCGGTTCGAAAACAGTGCTGAACATTCTTGGCAATCTGCAATGGCAGCACTGATTTTGCTGGAAGACGCCCCAAGCGACGTCGATCCTTTGACCGTTTTGAAGATGATGCTGATTCACGACATCGTGGAGATCGATGCAGGAGACGTGTTCACCTATGATGAAGCTGCACGAGCCAACATTGCTGCGGAAGAGGAAAAAGCGGCGCGCCGTATTTTTGGGTTGTTGGACGAGCCGTTGGGGAGGGACCTCTTGAATCTATGGCTTGAATTTGAGGCAGCAAAAACACCGTCAGCAAAGTTTGCAAAGGCGATTGATCGGGTGTGCCCGGTGATCCAGAATCTCAATTCATCTCCAAACAGCTGGCAGGCCCATGGAATCACCCGAGACCGTGTGATTGCCAAAAACGAAGAAATTCAGAACGCAAATCCAGAGCTTTGGACGGTGCTAAAAAACGGTATCGAAAAAGCAGAGTTGTGAGGGTATGATGGTGGGCGATGAGAGACTCGAACTCCCGACATCTTCGGTGTAAACGAAGCGCTCTACCAACTGAGCTAATCGCCCGGTACCAAGGACCGGTCTATATGTTCCACTTAACCCGACATGCTAAAGCAAAGGGAAAGTGGCGCGAGTGACGGGACTCGAACCCGCGACCTCCGGCGTGACAGGCCGGCACTCTAACCAACTGAGCTACACCCGCGTGGGTATGAAAGGTTTGTGGCCTCTCAAGGTCGAGAGAGGCAATACGTTTGCTATGG
>CALHHQ010000337.1 GCA_938030645.1 uncultured Rhizobiaceae group bacterium | reverse complement strand
GTCAACAAGATCAACGCAGGCGGCAACAACCAAAACGAGATGTTGTTCATGCGCGGGAATGCCATGTCTGGCGCACCGATCATGATCGGCACCATCCAGTTGGCGAAACCACCAATAAGCGCTGGCATCACCATGAAGAAGATCATGATCAGGCCGTGACCTGTGGTGAACACGTTATACACATGCGGATCGGTGAAGATTTGAAGACCTGGCTCAGCCAATTCCATACGCATCACAACGGAAAGAAAACCGCCGTAAATGCCTGAGAAAATCGCAAAGATCAGGTAAAGAGTACCAATATCTTTGTGGTTGGTTGAATAGAACCAGCGCTTGAAAAAGCTTGGTTTGTGATCGTCGTGAGCGCCATGCGCTGCTGCGTAAGCCATATCGTTTTCTCTCTTAACTTACCAATTCCCCAAGGTGCGGCGTTTAGTTGCCAGCGACCTCAACTGTTTTTTCCTTTTCAGCGAGTGATGCCATCAATGCTTTGTTTGCAGCATCAACATCATCGCCAGCCATATCCTGCCAAACGTCGAAATCGTCTTCGGACACAACGCGGATCGCGATGGGCATGTAGGCGTGATATTTGCCGCAAAGTTCAGAACACTGACCGTAGTAGAGCCCTTCTTTGGTCGCTTGGAAGAAAGTTTCGTTCAAACGACCTGGGATGCCATCCATTTTCAAACCGAAAGCTGGAAGTGCGAAATCATGGATTACATCGCCAGCAGTCACTAAAACGCGGATCACTTTACCCACAGGGACAACAACTTCGTTATCCACAGCCAAAAGGTTTGGATATTTTTGAAGGTCCGTTTTGCCAACAGCTTCACGTTCTTTCAAAGCAGCCTCTTTCGAGCCTGCAATCACTTCTGAGCCGATTGGACGAGATTCAAAAGTGACTTCTGCATCACCTTGATATTCATAACCCCAATACCACTGATAGCCAGTCGCTTTGATTGTTAGAGCTGGTTCTTCAGGTGGATTGAACTGAGATGTCAAAAGCTGGAATGAAGGAATCGCGAGGGCAATCAAAATCGCTACTGGTGCAAGCGTCCAAACAACTTCGATTGTGGTGTTGTGTGTCACTTTTGATGGCACAGGGTTAGCACTCGCACGGAAGCGGATCATCACATATGCCAGCAGTGCCATAACAAACAGCGTAATCGGGACGATGAACCACAGGGTCCAAATATCGAAGGCCTCGATTGCTTCCATGCCAGGTGAGGCAGCAGGCTGGTGCCATTTCTGCCAAGGTGTTGGTTGTGCCGCAATCGCCTGAGCTGCACTAACCATCAAAACGCCTGAACCTGCGACCGTTGCGCATGCCAGTTTTTTGACCGGATTAAACATCCAAAACTCTCCAAAAAATCTCAATAATACCGCAGGCGGACTCATAGCCTGCTCTTTGCGGCTCTTAGAACCACAATGTGGCCTTCGCTGCAAGGATACAAAAGGATAATTCATGCGGCATTTTTTACATTCCACGAGTGTTTCTCAAGAAGGTGGATGCAGCAGAAGAAATCTTTGCGCCTGCGATTGAAGAGCTCTTGTTTCGCTCTCTTCTGCCCAACAATGGTCTTTTTGCTCTGAGAAACAGTTCAAAGTCTTACAATCGCGAAAAGCTGAACCTTGAACTCTTTTGTTTCTGTTTGGGCTGATGCAAGAATTAACTGGGATAAATTTAATGATTCGGTTTCCGTCTATGCGTTCAATTTCATTTGCTGCTGTAGTGTTTTCAGCTTTTGCGTTCTGCTTTTCGGCCTTCGCGCAAACCACAGACAACAACAAGAAGTTTGGTGCATGGAATATCATTTGCGATGTGCCTCCCGGTTCATCGTCAAAACAGTGTGCCTTGATGCAAAACGTTGTCGCCGATGACAGACCCGAAGTTGGTCTGTCGGTTGTTGTTTTAAAGACGGCAGACAGCAAAGCACGCATTTTGCGCGTTTTGGCACCTTTGGGAGTTATTCTTCCAAACGGTCTGGGCTTGAACATCGACGGAAAAGACCTGGGTCGCGCCTATTTCGTGCGCTGCATGGCGGATGGTTGTTATGCGGAAGTTATTTTGAAAGACGAATTGCTGACCACAATGCAAAGCGGCACCAGCGCCACGTTTATTATTTTTGCTTCGCCGGAAGAAGGTATTGGCATTCCAGTTGATTTATCGGGCTTCAAGGATGGCTATGCCAAACTCCCGTAGATGATCGTTCGAAACAGAAAGCCAAGTGAAACATGACACTCTCTTTGATCGATCGCTTTGACTGTGATGAAGACAAATTGGTTTCTCTTTTGGGAAACTGCCTTCGCAATGCCGATGATGGCGAGCTTTTCATTGAAAGCACGTCTTCTGAAAGCCTCGTCTTCGACAACGGCAAACTGAAAAGCGGGAGCTTCGACACGCGCCAAGGTTTTGGACTGCGCAGCGTTGTCGGTGAAGTGGCGGGTTATGCTCACTCTGGAGAATTGACGCAAGCCGCGCTGCAGCGGGCCATTGAAGCAGTAACCGCAGTTTCCAGCGGCCATGGCGGAACCTATAGCGAAGCCCCCCGTGGCACCAACACATCTCTTTATGCGCCTGAAAACCCGTTGTCCGGGCCCACCTTTGAACAAAAAGCGCGCTTGCTAGAAGAAATTGACACCTATGCGCGTGAACTTGACCCCGCTGTTCGGCAGGTTTCTGTTTCACTGACAGGCTCACATCAACTTGTGGAAATTCTCCGTGCTGATGGACATTTGGTGAAAGACATTCGCCCACTCGTTCGTATGAGCGTGTCTATTGTGGCTGGTAAAGGCGACCGACAGGAAACCGGGTCTCATGGACTTGGCGGACGTCACAGTTTCGAACGCATCATCACCGAAGCCTCATGGAAACATGCCGTCGATGAAGCTTTGCGACAAGCCAAGGTCAATCTTGAAGCCATTCCAAGCCCTGCGGGAACCTTTGATGTGGTTCTCGGCGCGGGCTGGCCAGGTGTCATGCTGCACGAAGCCGTTGGTCATGGACTTGAAGGAGATTTCAACCGCAAGGGCACATCGGCTTTTGCTGGTTTGATGGGCGAGCAAGTGGCTGCCAAAGGCGTCACGGTGGTTGACGACGGGACAATCGCCGAACGTCGGGGATCTTTGACCATTGATGATGAAGGCACCCCAACCCAATGCACAACTCTGATCGAAGACGGGAAGCTTGTTGGCTACATGCAAGACCGCCAGAATGCCCGCTTAATGGGTGTTGACGGCACAGGCAACGGGCGGCGTGAATCCTATGCTCACATTCCGATGCCGCGCATGACGAACACATATATGCTAGGTGGCGACCACGAACCGAGCGAAATTATCGAATCTGTGAAAGACGGAATTTACGCTGTGTCGTTCGGCGGAGGTCAGGTGGACATTACATCCGGGAAATATGTGTTTGGCTGCACAGAAGCTTACCGCATTGAAAACGGCAAGATTGGCGCGCCCGTCAAAAGCGCAATGATGATTGGCAATGGCCCCGCCGACATGCACCGCGTTCGAATGGTCGGCAATGATATGGAACTCGACACAGGCATTGGCATGTGTGGAAAGCAAGGCCAAGGCGTTCCCGTCGGAGTGGGTCAACCGACCACCCGTATTGACGCAATTACAATTGGTGGCACTCAAAGCTAAACCTATCAAAACCGCCTTGTTGCATTTTTCTTTTGGCGGTAGCGTGTCATCACATTCGCTCCGTTTTGGGATGGAACCATGCTCGACAAATCTGGACATTTGAAATCCATTCAGCAAGATCGGGAGGATCTTGCCGCTGCCATTCGTCTTGCCGCTTATTTCAATTTGCATGAAGGCATCTGCAATCACTTCTCAGTTCAGTGCGAAGGACCAGATGAGCTTTATCTGATTAACGCCTATGGCTGGCATTGGACGGAAATGACACCAGAACGTTTGTTGCTGATCGATGGCAACGGCAAAGTGCTTGAGGGTGAAGGCGAGGTGGAAGCTTCTGCGCGCAACATCCACATTTCCAGCCACCGAGCCAACCCGCGCCACAAGGCAATTCTTCATGTGCATATGCCTTACGCAACATCGATTTCTATGTTGGAAGGTGGTCGTTTGTTAATGGCGCACCAAACGGCTTGTCGTTTCCATGGGCGAATTGCTTATGAGGATAAGTTTGGCGGCATTGCTGTCACAGAAGAGGAAGGCCAACGCATTGCGCAGGAAGCCAAAGACAATGCCCATGTGGATTGTTTCTTTTTGGCCAATCACGGGGTTGTTTGCTCTGGTCCGTCAGTCGCTCAAGCATTTGACGATCTTTACTATCTTGAGCGTGCAGCCAAGCAACAGGTTTTGGCTCAATCGACGGGTCAGGAATTGAAAATTATTCCCGAAGAAACAGTAGAACTGACCGCCCAACAGTTTCGTGCAGATTTTGAATTGTATGCTGGGAAACATTTTGATGCGCTGAAAAGGTTGGTTTGAAATTAGATGAACAATCTCACCGTCTATTCACTGAAAAATTGCGACACCTGCAAGAAAGCGCTTAAGTGGCTTGAATCGGGAAACGTGCCACACACAGTCCATGATATTCGCGCCGATGGGGTCGATAAATCCTTCATTCAGCCGATTGTCGAAACCTTGGGTTGGGAACTTGCCCTGAACCGTCGCAGCACCACATGGCGCGGTCTTGATGATGCTGACAAAGACAATATCGACGACGCAAAAGCTGTCGATCTTATCCTTGCAAACCCTACATTGATGAAACGGCCTGTGTTTGTTTCAGGTGATAAAATGGTTTGCGGGTTTGATGCAAAAGCGCGGGACCAAGTACAGGCCCTGCTCTAGTTCACTTTTAAATGCTTATGGGTAGAGGCGTTGTGTCGTCCAGCCATTACCTGCTGGTGTAAACACCACACGATCATGCAATCGGAATTCGCCGTCTTGCCAGAACTCAATCGTGTCCGGCAAAATTCTGAAACCAGACCAATGAGGTGGGCGCGGAATGTCTTCCGTTCCATATTTTGCCTCAAATTGAGCAAGCTTATCCACCAGCGTTTGACGATCTTTCAAAGGCCGTGACTGGTCTGAGGCCCATGCGCCCAAACGACTTTGGGGATGGCGAGAATTGTAATAGGCATCCGCCTCTTCGTCAGACACCAATTCAATATTGCCACGAGCACGAACCTGCCGACGTTTCGTCTTCCAATGGAAGCAAAGAGCCGCTTTTTTAGTCGCGAGCACTTGTTGCCCCTTTGCCCCTTCAAAATTGGTGTAAAACACGAACCCTCGTTCATCGTGGCCCTTCAATAAAACCGTTCTGACATCTGGCATTCCGCCTGCGTCAACTGTTGCCAAAGCCATGGCGTTCGGATCGTTGATTTCGCTCTCTTGAGCTTCCGCCAACCACTCTTCAAAAAGGGCATGGGGCTCCGTGCGTTCCATGAATGACATTGCATTTCCTTTACCGGTTCTTAACAGCGTTGTGGCAATTCTAACGAAGGGACAGCTGTATCTCGCGTTTCGGCCTTTGCGCCTAGGGGACTGTACGAATTGACAACCAATGAGAACATTGAGGTGTTTGGCCGCAGAGATCGACCGACAGCCTATTGGCTCGCAACTGCAATTCTTGCTCTTTCCTTGTTATCAACAGGTTGTGCTGTCAACGGAAATTCTATTCCAGATGTGGCAAGTGCAGATGATTTAATCACTGGTTCCGTAACCGAGCAGGTCCAGCCGGATGGAGTTGCGAAATCAGACAGTGATGTCATCAAGTCT
>CALHHQ010000336.1 GCA_938030645.1 uncultured Rhizobiaceae group bacterium | reverse complement strand
TTCGCACTAGTGGCTTACTGATCTGCCAATTTGGCAGTCAATTTATGAACGACGGCGCTTTCTTTTGCGGGAACAACGGCGGTTCCAGTCACGTTTGCTGCCAATGTCGATATGTACGGATGCTGTATGGCAATAGGTTCCCACGCCGCCACGGCCAGGCAAAGTGCGCAGGTATCTGGCCAACGTCCATTTTGACACTCCTTTCACCTGAATGTCGGCGGCTTTGCATGTGATGTGCATGGAGTTTTTAGCACCTCGAATGAGGCGGTTGTATCTGCGGCTGCGATAGCCTGATGTGACAATTGGTGTGCGTCCGAATTTGCGTTCAACGCGTTTCAACAATCTCACCAGTTTGCGGGGGAAACAACCGACTTTGACGCTTTTGCGTTGCAGCAACAATCCATGTGTGCCGCGGCGCGCAAGGTTTGTGACAGCTGCAACTTTTACTGGCTGGTCTAGCTCTTCATTTTTCTTGGAATCTTCGATACCGAAAATGGATTTGCCTCTGACGCCTGGCAATTTTGAGCTGCCGTTGCGGATGACTGTTTTCACACGCGGACGTTTTGTCTTCGGTTTAGTATTCGCTGCAGCCACTTTTGGCACATCTACGCTGGGGCGTTTGCGGCTGGATGATGCTTGGTTGGATTTGGCAAAAGCGGCGAAAATTCCAGTTTTCTTTTTGGCCTGCTCAGTTTCAACTTTCTGCTGGGCGGCTTTTGCTGCTGCGTCATCCGTCTTTTTTGTCAATTGTTTGATTGCAGCCGCCTCAGCTGCTTTTTGTGCGGGCGTTGCAGTTGGGCCCGTATCTGCCAAAGCAGTTTGCACTGCAGGTTTAGCTGTCTCTTTGACTGTGGTTGTTTCAGAAGCGGGCGCAGGGGAGAGTTGTAGCTCTTTGCCAGGCGCAGGAACCTTTTCAACCGTCTGAGCTTGTTCGGGTGTGAGAACAGAAGCAAGATTTGTTGGCTGGCCGGAAGGTGAGGAAACACATGCGGCAAGCAAAACTGCAACAGAAGCAAGGCTTACAGCTTTAACTGCAGCGTTCGGCTTGCGCCAACGGATGAGATTGAGCCCCAAAATGTCCCCGTTACGTTTCAAATATCTGCTCCAAGATCAGCTTTTTGCCGATCAGGTTTTTGGTTCCGCAAAGTTTCAAAGAATTGCAACTTCACTCGTGAATAACCGCTTCAGCTTCGTATTTCTACAAAGAATTTTTGAGCAGTTTAAAACCCTTGTACTAAGGCGCTAAAAGCGAACTTGGGCAGTAATGTGACCCTGCGGCACGAATGGTTAATACTTTCTACCATTCCCCGACATTTTCCATGGATTTCCAAGGTTCAGCAGGTTCCAAAGCATCGCCCTTTTGCAGCAATTCAAATGAAATATTGTCTGGGCTCTTCACAAATGCCATACGTCCTTCACGGGGCGGGCGGTTGATCGTGACACCAGCATCCATAAGCTTTTGGCAAGTTTCGTAGATGTTATCGACGGAATAAGCCAAATGGCCAAAGTTGCGGCCACTTTGATAATCTTCATCACCGTCCCAGTTGTAAGTCAGCTCAAGTTCAGGCGCGTTGTCTGCTTTGGCTTCATCCACATTGTCTGTTGAAGCTAGAAAAATAAGTGTGAAACGACCTTGTTTAAACTCTTTGCGTTTGGTTTCAACCATACCCATTTTGTTGACATAGAAATCGAGAGATTCCTCAATATCTTTGATGCGGACCATTGTATGCAAATATTTCATGGCGTTGTTCCTGAACTGCGCCACTGCGTGTGCAGGGCAGATGATGTGAGAGAGTGATACGAAATTGGATGCCATAGGACAACTGACGGAGCTGTTTGAACTCTCTCAAAATACTGTGTTTTTCACAGGCGCCGGCATATCAACTGAGTCTGGTATCGCTGATTTTCGCAGTCCGGGCGGAATCTGGTCTCAAATCAAGCCAATCCAATACAACGATTTCCTCGCAGATGAGAGTACGCGACTTGAAGATTGGCGACGACGATTTCATTTTCAAAGGGAGTTCGATGCCGCATTGCCTAATGATGGGCACAGATTTGTGGCCGATATTTTAGAGCGCAAACACGGTCTCGGGGTTATCACTCAAAATATTGATGGTTTGCACCAGCGCGCAGGGGTAACGGAAGACAGGATAGTTGAAATTCATGGAAATGGCACCAAGGCGACATGTCTTGATTGCCATAGCCCCATGAGCCTTTCCCAAGCTAAAGACTTCATCGAATTGAATGGATCTGCGCCGCGTTGTGAACGTTGCAATGGATTGGTGAAAGCGGCTGTTGTTTCGTTTGGCCAACCGATGCCACAAACGAAAGTCCTTGCCGCCAAACAAATGGCGGAGGCGTGTGATCTATTGGTGGTTTTGGGATCATCATTGGTGGTGCAACCGGCTGCAACGATTCCTCTGATTGCCAAGCAGGGTGGTGCAAAACTGGTAATTTTAAACAAGGAAGTCACGCATTTGGACGCGGTTGCGGACTTGGTAATGCATGTCCCGATTGGGGAAACTTTGAAACAAGTTCAAACCCTTAGCGATGGTGACCTGTAAAAATCTGGAAAATGGCCAAAACGGCTTGCTACGACTCCTTACCAGTATGTTAATGTCATCGGACGAATCGTGCGCCTTAAGTATCTCGTGGCCCGATTTGCGATGTGGCATTGGCCGTTCATCTGCTTTGTTCAAGCGGTGTTGGCCGGACAGGGTCGAAAGAATTGTCTTTCGACGGGGAGATGTAATGGGTACCAAGTTTTCAGGGGGATTTGAGGCCGGCAATGAAATTGCCGACGAACTCGGCGTTTCCGTGGAAGCGGATGCCCAAGAATCAGGAACAAGATCGGTCGTTGATGAAGATGGTCTGCCCGTAGAGGTGACTGTTGTGGCTGGCGCGATCAAATGGTTCGACGTTTCAAAGGGGTTTGGGTTCGTTGTTCCTGATTCCGATATGCCGGATATTTTGCTGCACGTGTCTTGTCTGCGCGATGATGGATATCAAACTGCCCATGAGGGTGCGCGTATCGTTTGCGAAGTGATTTCCAAACCACGCGGTTTGCAAGCTTTTCGCGTTCTTTCCATGGATAACACGACTGCCATTCACCCGTCACAGATGCCTCCTGCAAAAACCCACGTGGATGTGAAACCAACCAGCGAGTTGGTAAAGGCTGAAGTAAAGTGGTTCAATCGCACAAAGGGCTTTGGCTTTTTGACACGTGGCCACGGTTCGGAAGACATTTTCATCCATATGGAGACTTTGCGCCGATATGGTCTAACAGAATTGCGTCCGGGCCAATTCGTTATGGTTCGGTTCGGTGACGGCGATAAAGGGCTTATGGCTGCCGAAGTTCATCCGATTGCTGGAACGAGCTTGCCACAAAGCCACTAAGATTGATCGAAATCCGAACGCGTTCAACGTTTCTGCAATTCACTGGCTTGTGGTTCGTGAAGCTTGAACTTGTTCGAACCACAATTGCATGCGATCTCTGACCTCTTCGATTTCATAGGGTGATGTTGTGAAAACTATTCTTTTGATCGCTGCTATTGCGTTTGGGCTTGGCGCAGCAGCACTTGCAGGCGGTCCGTTGAATTCAATTTCAACGGGGCAGGACGCAGACAAGGTTGAGTGGACCATCGAGTTGGCCAGTGATGATGCATCTCGTTCTAAAGGGCTTATGTTTCGGCAAGAAATGCTGCCTAAGCATGGGATGTTGTTTCGTTTTGAAGCAATGCGGCCTGTTTCCATGTGGATGAAAAACACATTCATTCCGCTGGATATGGTTTTCATGGATGAGCAGGGGGGCGTGACCCATATTCACAAAGGCGCCGTGCCACAATCCTTAGATATTATCTCTTCCAATGGCCCCGCGCGATATGTGTTGGAAATCAATGCTGGTGAGGCTGCCGAATATAATCTGAGCGTCGGTCAGAAGTTTGTGCATCCATGGTTTCAGCCCACAAATTAAGGGTGAATTGACTGACTGCAAAATAAAATCCGCAAATGCAGAGATTGAGCCTTGCGGAACAGTTGGAGAGTGGTTTATAGCCGTCACGCTCAAGACGTTTCGGAGCGTGGCGCAGCCTGGTAGCGCACCTGGTTTGGGACCAGGGGGTCGGAGGTTCGAATCCTCTCGCTCCGACCACGTCTTGATTGAAAATGCGGTATCTGCATTATTCTGCTGGTTACCCCATAAAAGCACAGGATCTCCTCATGGTCGCACGCATTTACCAACCTGCTAAAACTGCCATGCAGTCAGGCAAGGGGAAGACGCAAATGTGGGTGCTTGAACATGAGCCGCAATCGGCAAAATCTGTTGAACCTTTGATGGGCTATACTTCTTCGTCAGACATGCTTTCACAGGTAAAGTTAAAGTTTATGACCAAAGAAGAAGCTATTGAATACGCAGAACGAAACGATATCAAATATCGCGTGCGTGAGCCGAAAAAGCCGAAGCGGCGTCCGATGACATATTCAGACAATTTCAACTTCGACCGTAAGATCCCCTGGACGCATTGATATAGTCGCCCCGCATGAGCTGCGCTGAAAATTTTATTGCTGCAGATGTCAACGCACCTAAGTAAAAACAGTTTGCCACTAAAAATGAAATGCGAGTGCCATAAGCTTTTGAGCAATTGTCAATAATTCACTTTCAAATTTAGATCCAGTGTCTGTATAAATATATCTATTCACAATCTCCATGAGTTGGGTGCTTATTTTGAGCAGTTACACAATAATCGATACTCAAGAGTTGGGCGGAACAATTATTGAAGTTCTGGAGTATGAAAAATTAGCAGGATCTTCCGATGCACGTTCTGCAGAACGACTTTTCTTTGTTCAACAAGCGGGTATGACACTAAAGAAGGTCAGAATTCGGCTCGAAGGCTCTAAGCTTCGGGTAGAACCTGGTGCGCTTTTTTACATGCATGGTGATCTGGAAATGAAAGCCTCCACTGGAGGGGGAATAATGAAGGGTTTGGCCAGGAAAGCGCTTTCGGGTGAAAGTTTTTTCGTCAATGAAATTCACGGAACAGGCGACGTTTATCTGGAACCGACTTTTGGTCACTTTTTACTCATACCAATTAGAAATCAGGAGGTTATAGTTGATAGGTCGCTGTTTTATGCAGGAACTGCTGGGCTCGATGTATCGGCAGTGATGCAGAAGAACATATCTTCCGCTGCATTCGGTGGCGAAGGTCTGTTTCAGACGAAAATTGCAGGAGAGGGAGTGGCGGTCATATATTCGCCCGTGCCCCGAAGCGAAATCCAAGAAATAGATTTGCAAGAGTCTAAATTATCTGTCGATGGCAATTTTGCACTTATGAGAACATCTGGGGTGCAATTTCGTGCGGAAAAATCTTCCAAAAGCTGGGTTGCCACCTCCGTGTCAGGGGAAGGTCTACTGCAAACATTCACTGGTACTGGACGAGTTTGGATTGCTCCCACACAGGGCGTTTACGAACAACTTGCGACTTCCCACGGTTTAGAACAGTTAGCTGGACCGCCAGGAGCAATGTCAACGACCGTGGATAGATAAAAATTCAGCATGACAGTTCTAACTGCTATGTAGGGAATTGGGTTGTTCGGAAATTTTATCTGAAAGAAAACTAATAGACTGGGATTTCAGCCTGAATTTCGCCCGCAGGCGACAGTTTCATCAGGCGATATGCGGACGTTCCGCCGTAAATTGTGCCCTTTGGTCCAATCGCGAAACCCTCAAAATATTCTGGCCAGCCACCAATTTTGCGCAATTCAAACTGTGTTGAGAGATCTTTCTCGAAGTCCGTAATAGCGCCTTTGCGTAAGCCACCCGAAACCAGTTTTGAGCCATCCCTAGAAAATGTGTAGCCGTAATGGCCGAAAGATTCTGTCTTGAACAAGTCAACGGTTTTTTGGTCGGCACTTATGGAGAGGTTTTTGTTAGACGAGTTGACCACTTTGAGACCTGAAGCTGTTGCTTTCATTGCAGGATATGATCCGGCAACGGCCCATGTGGTTTCACGACCAATCTCATTGCCTTGAGCATCCAGCGTAATGATATGCGAAATCTTTTCGTCATGTTTTTGAACAAAAACATCACGTTCATTGCCCCGCAGTTCTTTGGGAGGC
>CALHHQ010000335.1 GCA_938030645.1 uncultured Rhizobiaceae group bacterium | reverse complement strand
AAATTGAGTTGCCTCGCACCTGCTGTTCAACACCAATCGTATAAACCGCAGCAACCAAACAGAGCAACGACGATCCCAAAATGCAGTAAATCAGTGGATATACGCCAGATTCTGCACTCAAAAGAAAACCCGACAAAGCAGACAATCCAGCACCACCAAATGTCATCATCGAACCGCCTAATCCGGCCGCAGACCCTGCAAGTTCTGGTTTGACGTCCAACATGCCCGCATTCGCTGCAGGCAGAACCAAACCATTGCCCAAGCCGATTGCGAAGGTGAAGCCATAAAACCCTAATGGATGCACAATTTCCATCCAAGCAGTGACCAGTGTGAGCGACATGATGGAAAGTGTGAGGCATGCGCCTGTTAGCATCAATTTATACAATCCAAAACGTCTCGAAAACCGCCCCGTAATACCACTGCCGATCATGTAACCCATGGGTGTAATCGCGAGATATAGACCCACTTGCGAAGCGGACAAGTTGAAAAACACATCACCAACGAATGGTGCTCCGCCAAGATAGGCAAAGAAAGTTCCAACCGCGAAAACCATGGTCAGCGCATACCCCCAAAACCGGCGCGACGTCACCAAATCGGGATATGTTTTGAACTGCGCCGTAAAGCTTTCCGACTTATGGAGATTGGTTTCGCCTTGATCGAAATAGACAATCACAAATGTCACCATTGCGATTATGGCCATGGCGTAAAAGTTTGATTGCCACCCAAAAGCATCAGCCAAAAACCCACCCAATGGAGGTGCCATCATAGGCGCAAGAGCCATGCCCATGGCGACGTATCCGAGCATACTGGCAGCTTTTTCCCGCGCCACAACATCACGCACGGTGGCCCGCGAAATGACGAAACCGGAGACAATTACTGCCTGCAAGCACCGAAAAATCATGAAAAGTTCGAAATTGGGAGCCTTCGCCGCAGCAAATGATGCAAGGACAAATAAGACCAGTGTGGTCAGCATCACGGGTCGTCGGCCCACCCGATCTGAAATTGGCCCAATGAACAATTGCAGCAATCCCGTCAGGGCCAGATAGCCCGTGAGCGTAAATTGCATAATCGAATAGGGTTGATCGTAGTACTTCGCCATTTCTGGCAAGGAAGCCAAAAATATATTCATCGGTATCGCACCCGTTCCCGCAATGAGCACCAATGTGGTCACATGCGGAGGTGTCGAGCGATCAAAGTAACGCGGTGCTGCGTGTTGGCTCATTACTGGCGAACTATCGGGTCGGATCTGCAGAAACAGCCACCAATTGCTTGCCAAAATTACCACCTTCTAAGAGCTTCATGAACGCTTCTGGTGCAGAAGCCAGACCTTCTGAAATCGATTCTTTGTAGGTGATTTTTCCATCCCGAATGAGACCGCCAACCTCCTGCACAAATGTTGGAAACTGGTCGTAGTGGTCTGTGATTATAAACCCTGTCACAGACAATCGGTTCACCAAG
Organism: uncultured Rhizobiaceae group bacterium; assembly: GCA_938030645.1. Lineage (GTDB taxonomy): Bacteria > Pseudomonadota > Alphaproteobacteria > Rhizobiales > Rhizobiaceae > Pseudahrensia. The sequence goes on along the minus strand of CALHHQ010000335.1, from coordinate 1,618 downwards.
ATCGTGCGCCAGAATTTTGGCATGATATTGGGCCCCTCGCCCGCATCAGCGCCCAATGCCCCCGCATTGTACCACGCGATCATTCCGCAAACTGGTATCCTGCCGTGAACATTGATCAATGGAAAAACTGCTTCCAACGTTTTGCCGGCAACATTTTCAAAATAGATGTCGACACCATCAGGACATGCACTCGCCATTTGCTTTCGCAAGGCTTTTGGATTTTCTGCAGCACGGTGATCCAAGCATATATCAAAGCCGAGTTCCTCCACCGCGTAAGCGCATTTATCTGCTCCGCCAGCCACGCCAACAACACGTAATCCTTGAGCCTTGGCCAATTGCCCGACGAGTGAACCAACAGCGCCCGTGGCGGCACCTACAACCAATGTCTCGCCTGTTTTGGGGCGACCATGAGTGTTGAGGCCGACATACGCCGTGATACCTGGCATACCGAGCACACCGACCGCAGTGGAAAGCGGTGCTGCAGAAGGATCAAGTTTGCGCACGCCTTGCCCATTGCTCACAGCATGACTTTGCCAACCAAAACGGTCATCTACGAAATCACCTACTTTGAATTTAGGATTGTTGGACGCAATCACTTCCCCCACACAACCGCCTTCCATCGGCGCACCGATTTCCACCGCTGCTGCATAGGATTTGCTCTCGTCCATTCGCCCGCGCATATAAGGGTCGAGCGAAAGCCAAATTGTGCGAGCCAAGAATTCACCTTCCCCAGGAACTGGCATTGGCACCGTTTCTAGACGAAAATCAGACGCCTTTGGCGACCCAACAGGCCTAGCTGCAAGAACAATGCGTTCCATTGTTTCAGGAATTTCAACAGTCATTGGCTTGCTCCAGGAGTGAAAACTCAAACCTCACTATGACGTAATTGTTCGAACACTGTCAGTTAAAAAATGAACTGCCCCATAGATTGATTTTCAAACCCTGTTTAGGCTCATGGTTCAGGGAGGAATGGTCGCATGACTGTCATGACTTTAGATGAAGCTTCAGCGCATCTGACGACAACAGACAAACGTTTTGAGCTTGGCACCTCACATGTGCGAGGCGTTGATTACACCACCTTTACAAATGCCCCATCAAGCCTGACTGAAATGCTGCAACAGGCCCGTGAAGTTCACCGAAATGGAGAAGACGACTATCTTGTCTATGGTGATGAACGCTGGTCGTTTGATGAATTCTGCCGTGAAACAAACCGCATGGCCCACGTGTTGCGCGATACCCTACACATCAAAGCAGGCGATCGTGTTGGTCTGGCCATGCGCAACTTCCCAGAAATGCTGTTTATGATGATGGCCATTCCAGCAGCGGGTGGTGTCGTTGTTTTTCTAAACGGTTGGTGGACAACCGATGAGTTGGACTACGCTTTGGATGACAGTGGAGCAAAACTCATCTTTGCAGATCAGCAGCGTTTCGAACGGTTACAACCATTGGCTGAACCAAAGAAACTCCGATTAATCGCTGTGCGCGATGCGGAGAACAAGAGCCGCGAAAACTTCACCGCCCTGCGCGAAGCCATGGCCAAAACGGAATGGCTTAACACTCCTATGAATACGGATGATGATTTCGCGATCATGTATTCGTCGGGCACCACAGGTCACCC
>CALHHQ010000334.1 GCA_938030645.1 uncultured Rhizobiaceae group bacterium | reverse complement strand
ACAAAACGAACTGTAGACGGAAGCTTCTCATCAGCCCGCTCTTTTCGGGAACGTGTGATAGAAAGCTTGCTTGGCAATGTTTTCTCCGGCTTTCATTCCGTGTTTGTGGTCCATCATCCAATGAACGCCGCCGTAAATTCGGCTCATGCCATTTTCTTCTGCACATTTGCTTAATGACGTCCAATGACGGCGTTTGTTTTTGATCTGAGGCCAGATGACTTGGTCTGGAGACTCATGGGAAAACGAAACACGATCTCTGCCGTAGACCAGCGCGATCAATTTAGCCGCTGCCGCGCCAAACGTTGAATGGCCGGACGTGTATGACGGAAATTCAGGCGTTGGAATGAAGCTCTGCCATTTGGAAGAGGCTTGCACACGCGGGTCAGAGTTTTGAAACTTTGCCGCACGGTCCCGTATGGCCGTTTCAGGACGCAAGACATCATGGGCATACTTGCTGTCCCATGCGCTGATGGAAGCATCGCCCTGCACCATACCCAACAATGCAAAAGTTCTTGCCAACTCAATGAAAGACAATTTGCGGTTCTGTAGCACTTGAATGGCCACCAGCAGATAATGCCCCGGTGGTGTCAGACCCCAAGGACCGTCCTCCCAAAATAGTGCGATCTCTTCCTGGTCACTGGTGCGGTGCTTGCTGTCTTTGCCACCGATGTGTTTCACCAAGTGAAACTCTTTGGCGAATTCAGGGCTGGCAGGATCGTAAAAATCAGGCGCACGGAATTGCTTTCCAGAACTCATGGTCCAGGGCTTGATTGCCCCATGTCCTGGAAACAGCGGACGTGCATATGATGAAAAAGCAGGGCCCGGTTTTGCGCTATAGAATGGGCCCGTGGGCGACCACCGCAGAACATCGTCTCGTCTTTGATATCGATCAAAATAGAAATTGGATTCGCTCGGTTCAGACCCATCATCGGTTCGTTGCTGGATAATGTGTCTTGCAACAGCCTCACCCCAAGCGATGGAAACCGTTTTTGCATGGCCATCTGAAAACTGTTTCAGGAATACCGATTGTTCAAACACAAAAGGTTGTTGGAACGCTTCGGCAGCTGCTTTGGCAAACGCGATGCCATACGCAATCTCCGGATCCACTCCTGCGGGTGCAGACCCCACTCCAAACCGCTCTCCATATTGTCGTTTTACGCCATTGGCAGCAAGGAAACCCGCCGTCGTTGCCAAAGCAAAATTATAGGCTGCACGCGGTGGTGCGATGCGCTGATCTCGCGTTTGTTGCAAAGCAATGTCGATCCAGTGAAAGACCGTATTGTTCAGTTCAGGCTTCAATATGGGTGTGAGATAAGATGACGACGAACCCATTTGCGCCGCGCACCCCGCATTGGTAAGCGCGGCAACAGCCAAAGTGCCCTGTAGAAAATGGCGTCTGTTGATCGACATAAGTTCTTCGTTCAGCCCGAGCGCATAAACCCTCAGGTTTTACGCAGTACCTTGTTGCAATCACGTGTCTGTGAAGATGCTATTTTATGGTTAATGGGGGCTTAACCCGGGCCGAATTGCTCAACGTGAATTACAATTCTTTACACGATAAAACGGGCGGTTTTGCTTGATATTTTGCTCGATAACCCCATGTTTGTTTCAACGAGAGGGTTATCTTGATGAACAATTCACCGACTATCGACAATGAAACCGGCGCACGCGTTGTTACGCCTTATGAACTTGAAGGTGTGCGCACAGCTCGCTTTATGAGCTTTTTGATCGACTACGTCATCATTGGAATTTTGTGTATTCCATTGGCTATCGTTATCGGCTTTTTGGGTATTATCACACTGTCGCTTGGGTGGATGCTGTACCCGTTTCTCGTCCCTGCTGTGGCTTTGGTCTATGTGGCCCTGACGCTAGGTGGACCGGCTCAAGCCACTGTAGGAATGCGCTTCATGGGCGTTAGTATCAAAAGACTTGATGGTGCACGCATTGATCCTATTCTCGCGGTTTTGCACTCGATCTTGTTTTGGGTCATCCACTCCGTCGCCGTGATCCTGCCATTGTTCGTTTCCTTCTTTTCTTCGAAGAAACGATTATTCCACGACGTTTTGCTTGGAACTTATATCAGTCGCGACTAATCTGGGTTTCGAAAGCCTGTTAACAGGCGGCGCGCTGACGGGACTTTAGCTTGGATTCCATTCATATGTGGCTGACCTTTGCGGTCATTGCCTGCACGATCATCGGCTTTGCCAGCGAGAAATGGTCTGTTGAGGGGATTTCTCTTTGCGCCGTAGCCACTTTGTTGGCGATATTCACGCTGATACCCCAATCATCTGCTGAACCTGTCACAGCTCCAGAATTGATCTTGGGGTTTGCGAATCCGGCCCTGATCACGGTTCTGGCTCTGCTGGTGATAGGGCAAGCCTTGTTTAACACCGATGCTCTGGAACAGCCCGCACAATTGCTGTCGAAAGCTGGAGGCACATCAGCCCAACGCACGATTATCATTTTGCTGGTCACCGCCGGTGTCACCAGCGCATTTCTCAACAACACGCCGGTTGTGGTGATGTTTATTCCGATTGTTGTGGCGATTGCCGCCCAACGAAACTTTTCGCCCTCATCTGCCCTGATGCCTTTGTCCTATGTGGGGATCTTGGGCGGCATGACCACATTGATTGGTTCGTCCACCAACTTGCTCGTGGCCGGCGTGGCCGAGCGCTATGGTGAAACAATTGGCTTTTTTGATTTTACGCTTCCCGGTTTGGTCTTGGCGGGTGTGGGACTGGTGTATGTTCTCTTTGTCATGCCCGCGCTGTTGAACAATCGTTCGACGGATGAAGACTATAAGAAATCGGGAACTGGTCGTCAGTTTCTAGCGCAAATTCACATCAGTGAAGGTCACCCACTTTACGGCCAAGAAGCAGTAGCTGGATTATTTCCTTCTTTGCAGGATATTACAGTACGCTCGATCCAACGCGGTGAAACAAACATTCTTCCACCATTTGAGGATGTTGCTCTTCGTGAAGGCGATATCATAATTGCAGCTGCCACACGGCGCGCTTTGGTGAAAGCTCTTTCCACAGGCGCAGCCACCCTGCCCGAACTCGCAAATCCTGACGATCTGCCCGACCGAGACAGCAACACCCTGACTGAAGTCGCAGAAGATTTTACAGTGGCTGAGGCCGTTCTGCCGCCAGGTTCTCGCTATGCAGGGCGAACTGTTGAAAATTCCCGCATCCGCGCAAATTACGGAACAATGGTGCTTGGCGTTCAGAGGCGCAGCGCCATGTCTCGCGGACTGATGCGCAATATACGGTTGGAGCCCGGCGATACGATTTTGATTGGTGGTCTATTGGACGACATCGAACGTCTTCGGCAAAGTCGTGACCTATTGTTATTGGAGCGCTCAGCGGCAGAAGTTCCGTTGCGCTCAAAGGCTCCGCTGGCGATTGGCATATTTGCACTCATTATTGCCGGTGCATCATTTGGGTTGGTGCCCATTGTCGCCGCTGCATTGATTGGGGCTTATTTGGTGATTGCCACAGGCTGCTTGTCCATTCGCCAAGCCACACGCAGTTTCGACCGCCAAATATACATGATGGTCGGGGCATCACTCGCAGCCGCCACGGCGATGGAACGCACAGGTGGTGCAGCGTTTCTAGCAGATTCTGTGGTCAGCGCATTAGAGGGACAGTCCGCCGCAATGGTGCTGTCGGTTCTCTTTATCGTAACGGCATTCTTGACCAACGTGCTCTCCAACAACGCAACAGCGGTGCTGTTCACGCCCATCGCTATTGGCATCGCTCAAAAACTGAACGCACCTGTAGAAGCTTTCATTGTCTGCATCATCTTCGCTGCAAACTGTTCGTTTGCCACGCCAGTGGGATATCAGACAAACCTGCTGGTTTTGGGGCCCGGACGTTATAGATTCAACGATTATCTCAAGGCGGGCATTCCGCTGATCATCATTTTGTGGATTACGTTTTCGCTGTTCGCGCCCGGCTATTACGGGCTTTAAAAAAGCCGCTTTACTCCCGACAGCGGTGCGGTAAAACTCTGGCATGACTGCTCATTCGCTAGACACACCTCAGTTTTATCTGACCGCGCCTGCGCCCTGCCCCTACTTAGAGGGCAAGCTCGAGCGCAAGGTGTTTACACATTTGGTGGGGGAACGGGCAAAAGACCTGCACGAAGATCTCACCCATGGCGGATTTCGGCGCAGCCAAAACATCGCCTATCGGCCCGCTTGTGAAGCCTGCAAAGCCTGTATGGCTACACGGGTTCTTGTTGACCGGTTTCGCCCAACAAAATCTATGAAACGGGTTCTCAAATACAACGCAGACCTGATCGGCGTTGAAGTTCCAAACACGCCCACATCAGAGCAATATTCATTGTTTCGTCGTTACGTGGAGTCACGCCACGGCGAAGGTGGTATGAGCAATATGACAGTGCTGGACTATGCGATGATGGTGGAAGATAGCCATATCGACACACACATGTTGGAGTTCAGGCGGCGGGGCGCAGATACTTTTGTCACCGGGCGTGGTGAAGGTGAACTGGTGGCGGTTGTCTTGT